>JAYKJB010000120.1 GCA_035285325.1 Candidatus Sericytochromatia bacterium | reverse complement strand
CGGGTCATCAGGGTGGCGAAGCTCCAGGCCCCCTTGCCGTTCGTGCGAACGGGGTCGTCCACCACCTTCGGGTCCCGAATCAGCAGTTCCGCGTCGGCATTGACCTTGACCTGGATGGGCGCGGCCGAGGGGGCTTCCGGGCGGGCGTCTTCCTCCGAGATGGCCTGGAGGCTGCGCCCGCCTTCCTCGCTCGCCAGGAAGGGCAGGACGTTGTTCGGGTGGCTTTCCCCGTGCGTCTCCTGGTCCACGAGGGCCTGCAAAGCCGTGGGGGCGGCCTCGGCCATGGTCAGGGTGGCGCGGCCGATGCTTCCCTGACAGCCGCTGGTGCTGAGGAGGGCGCAGGCCAGAGCGGCTCGGCCCAGACGGCAGCCCTGGTCCGAGAGCAGACCGCGCAGGCCTTGCGCCAGGCGATGACGGGAAGAACCGTGGGGAAAAGACATGGCGAGGACCTCCTTCGACAACCACACACGACGCGTAGGTTCGTATACTAAATTTGTATACTAAGGTTGTCGAAGCAAATGGGCCACCCTTGCGTTAAAAGTTTGTTAGATCTTCATTTGCCGCGCGGCCACGGACGGCGCCGCAGGGAGCGACTACCTTCGCGGCTCGGGCCTCAACCCCTGTTCAGCGCGCGGACGCCTGGTGGTGCCAGCTCTGGGCCGGAATCGTCAGCGTCTGGCCTTCGCCTTCCCACTGGACGGCCGCTGGTCCGACGTTGATGCCCACCAGCACCCGCTCCTGCTCGTTGAAGCGTTCCCAGACCAGGGTGCGGTCCTGGTTGCTGGCATGCAGGAAGCGAATGCGGCCGCTGGCCAACGCCGGGTGCTCTCGGCGGAGCTTCAGGATGGCCGCCAGGTCGTCTCGTCTCGCGCGTTGCAAGGCGTTGGGCCGCCAGCACATCGGCCCGCGCGCGCCCCAGTCACCCCAGCCGGTCTGGCCCCACTCGTCGCCGTAATAGATCAGCGGGGTGCCCGGCAACAGCGCTTGTAGCACCCAGGCCAGGCGAAGCCGGGCTTCGTTTCCCCCGATCATCGAAAAGAACCGATCCGTGTCATGGTTCCCGACCATGTTCCAGCTGCGCAGCACGCCGGGCCAGGGATAGCCTTCGTAAATCACCCGCAGGCGATTGGCCAAGGTTTCCGGTGAACAATCGCCGCACAGGAAGGCCTTGACGTTGCGTTGAAAGGCGAAATTGGTCACCCCGTCGTAAAGGCCATCGTGCAGGTCGAAGCGGGCATCGTCCCAATCTTCTCCAAACACCAGGCGCTCGGGGCCCAGGTGTTCGCGTAACCGGCGCAGGAAACGGCGGGCAATCAGATGCGAGGCGTCGAGCCGCCACGCATCGGCTTCGGGCCACTGGTCCAGCACCCGCAGCAAGGCCTCCTGCAACGGCGGGTGCTCCGGGTTCAACTTGGGCAACAGGCCCGTTCCCATCCAGGTTTCGGGCTGCCCCCCGGCCGTTCGCAGATAAAACTCGGGCTGAGCCGTGAACCAGGCGTGATCATACGAGGTGTGGTTGAAGACACCATCCAGCACCAGTTTCATGCCACGCTCGCGCAAGGCGTGCTTCAGGCGTCCGAAATCTTCGGCCGTGCCCAGCATGGGGTCGATCGTGTGGTAATCGTCCGTGTCGTAGCGGTGGCTGGAGCGAGCCTGGAAGATCGGCGTGAGATACAGGACCGTGGCCCCCAGCGACGCGATGTGGTCCAGCTTGCGGCGAATCCCCTCGAGGTTGCCGCCCATGAAGGTGTACTGGTGGTGCCGGCGGTGGGTCAGGGCGCGGGGCGAACTCGCGACCCGGATGGGGTGACCGTTCCAGTGGAAGGCCCCGGCGCGCGGGGCAGGATGCTCGGGCGCCCGATGGGCGTGAAATCGGTCGGGAAAGACCTGATAGACCACCTCATTGCCCCAGGTGTGTTCGCTCATCCGCCGCTCCGTTGGGTTCGAAAGTGGTCGATGGCCCGGTTGGCTCGCGCCAGATCCGGGGGCGTTTGTACCCAGGAGGCAATCAGCTCCCGCCGCAACGTCGCCCAGAGCTGCCGGGCTCTCCGACGGCTGGCGCCTGCGGCGGGAGCCTCGGCAGCACCAGGGATCAACTCCGCCAACCAGTGGTCGACCACGTCGCCAACCGTCATGCCCCACGCTTCGGCCCCCCACGTCACCTCGCCGCGTAAGCGCGCCAGCTCACGTTGCAGCCCCAGCAAGCGGCCGGGAGGAATCCGCGTGATGTGGCGGGAGGCCTGCCACCAGATCGGCAGCCAGAGGGCCACCAGCCAGAGATTGGTTGGGCTGGGGTCATAGCCCACGTGACCGGTGCGACCGAAAAAGGCCAGCAGTTGCATCAGTCCCAGCATGTAGGCATCGAGGACGCCCGGCAGAAATTGCAGCAGCACCACCGGCAGGAAGGCCAGCAGGAAGGTCAGGTTGTAATGCCAGTGACGCGCCGACCAATCCAGGTGCAGCCCGCCTCGCGTCCTGCGCCAGCGGGTTTCAGCCAGCAGGCGCCGCGTGCCCTGCAGGGCACTGGCCAGCAGGAAGGGCACCCACAGCAGCCAGAGGGCCAGATGAAGGCTGGCCTCACCGGCTCGCCATGAGGGCGGCAGACCTGCCACCAACAGGCCCAGCTGCAGCGTGAAGGCCAAGCCTGGCAGGGGCAGCAGCAGGCCTGCCCACGGGTTGGCGGACTCCCCGAAGCGCTCCGTGACGAACCCCGAACGTCCCACGCGGCGCCGCACGGTCGGGGGTTCAGGCGCCTGCGGGGCGGCCAGACGCACGCCGTCGTCCGGGAACTCATCAGAAAAGAACGACGTCGAAGTCACGCGGATACGCCCACCCGAGCCTCTTGTACCACGCCCTGTCCCGCCTTTCGCGGATGCCGGTCACGATTGACGGCAGGCAGGGAATCGGGGTCCCATGACGTCTGGAAGAGGGGGCGTCACGGCATGAGCACAACCCAGCGTTACGGTTCGCGGGAATGGGCCCGCCGAGACCCTGAAGACCGACCGGAACAGGTCGACCCCCGCGACCCGTTCGAGGTCGACCGGGCGCGCATCGTGCATGCCTCGGCCTTTCGTCGCCTGCAGGGAAAGACCCAGATTTTTGGCGTCGGCGAGGGCGACTTTTTTCGGACCCGCCTGACCCACTCCATGGAGGTGGCCCAGGTCGGCAAAGGCGTGGCCCTGTTCCTGAATCGACGGGTTTTGCCGGAATCAGAGTGGGTGTCGCCTGAACTGATCGAGGCGGCCTGCCTGGCGCATGACCTGGGCCATCCGCCGTTCGGCCACAACGGTGAGGCCGCCCTGCAGGAGATGATGTGCGCCCACGGCGGCTTTGAAGGAAACGCTCAGAACCTGCGGATCTTGACGCGCCTCGAGGTCAAACGTCCCGGTTTCGGGCTGAACCTCACGCGTGCCACCCTGGAGGCCGTGTTGAAGTATCTCGATGCCTATTCCGTGCGCAAGCGCCAGCGGCCGCCCGGCCCGGAGGGGGAGCGGGCGGTCGAAAAGTGTTTCTACGACGAAGATGCCGAGACGGTGGCCTGGATCCGCGGCGGGGTGTCCCATCGCCACCGCTCCCTCGAGGCGGAGATCATGGAATGGGCGGACGACATCGCCTATTCGGTGCATGACCTGGAGGACGGGTTGCATGCTGACCTGATCCGCCCGGAGCACTTCGAACACGCCGGCACGCTGGACCGGATCGCGGCCTACGCGCGCAAAAAAGGAGCCGAGGACGTGAGGCCTCAGGACGTTCATGACCTGATGCGTCACCTGCTCGATTCGCTCAAGGCCTCCTCGGCCAACGAGGTCAAGGAGCGTCGCAAGGCGCTCACTTCCCGCCTGATCCATCGGTTCGTGACGCACACCTCCCTGAGCCGGCGCGATGATCTGCCGGGTTACGGTTGGGCCCTGGCGATTCCGCCCGAGATTCGGCGGGAGGCTTGCATCCTGATGGGCGTCGAGTACGTGTTGCTGATCCGCAATCCGCGCGTCACGACCCTGGAGTACAAGGGACGCCACATCGTGCA
Organism: Candidatus Sericytochromatia bacterium; assembly: GCA_035285325.1. Taxonomy (NCBI): domain Bacteria; kingdom Bacillati; class Candidatus Sericytochromatia; species Candidatus Sericytochromatia bacterium. The sequence goes on along the minus strand of JAYKJB010000120.1, from coordinate 79,000 downwards.
ACGTCTGTTCGAGGCCCACGCGCAGCCGGATGCCGGCGACCTGTTCCCGGTCGACGTGCGGGAATGGTGGGAGGCGGTGCGGAACGAGGAGCGCCCCCGCCTGCGGGTGGTGTGCGATTACATCGCCAGCATGACCGATGGGCATGCCCTGCGGCTCTATCAGCGTCTCTTCGAGCCTGGCGCAGGACAGGGCGCCATGCTGGTGTGACCCGTTAGCAGGAAAGAGGAGAATCCCCATGGCGGAACCGATCACGAGTTTGCTGCGCGTTCGCATTGGCGAGCACGACGCCCATTATGCCGGTGGCCTGGTGGCCGGTGGCGCCTTGATGACGTTTTTCGGAGATGTGGCCACCGAGCTCCTGATCCGCTTGGATGGCGATGAGGGCCTCTTCGTGGCTTACGACATGGTCGAGTTCAAGGCGCCTGTCCATGCCGGAGACTACCTGGAAATTCGCGGCGACTTGCTCAGCACGGGCAACACCTCGCGCAAGATGCAGTTCACGGCGCACAAGGTGATTCAGCTGTGTCGACGGGAGGGGCTGGCGCCCTCGGCGGCCGAACTGCTGCCCGAGCCGCTGTTGGTGGCGCGCGCGTCCGGAACCTGCGTGACGCCGAAGCCGCTGCAGCGATTCTGAACCCGAGCTGCCCCCAGACGCCGTGGCCCCGTCGCCTGAGCGTCCGGGTGACCCCGCTCGGTCAACGACGCAGATCGGGCAGTTCGTGGAACTCGAGGCGGCGGTTGCCCGGCTCGTAAACGGCGCAGACTGGCGGAAACGGGTCGTACTTCAACTGGGCCGTGCAGCCGACGTTGATGATGTAGCGATCGCCCGGCACCAGCTCGTGAACCCAGGTGCCGCTTTCCGTGGGATGGTCGGTGCACCACAGCGGACGGGTCGCGGGCCAGTGGTGCACGCGGGTGCGGTGGGTGTGGCCGGCGATCAGAATGGAGCCGTTCAGGGAGTCGAATCCCCGGGCGATCGTCTCCGGCTGGCGGAGCAGGGCGAAGGGGTTGCCCCGCGCGGCGTGCGTGAAGCAGACCTCATTCTCGTGGACCTCCAGGGGCAAGGCGGTCAGATAGGCCTTGTTCTCATCACTCAGCGCCCGTCGCGCGGCCTCGGTGTTGGCCCGCGAATCAGGGCTGAAAAAGTGCAGACGGTCGAGCTGGTCCTCGGCGATGGTGGCCCCGATGTCGTGATTGCCCTTCACGACGGTGACCTCGGGGCGCTGACGGAACCAGTCGACCACCCGGTTGGGGGCGGGGCCGTGCACCACCAGATCACCCAGGCAGACCAAGCGGTCCACCCGTTTGGTCTCGAGGTGGTCGATGATGCGGACCATGGTCTCGTGATCGCCATGGATGTCCGTCAGGATCCCGATGCGCATCCTGCCAATCCCCCACGATGGCCGCGCCATCCTGGTCAAGCGGTTCATTGTAGAGAACTTTGGGGCGGCCCGGCAAGCGCCATTTCAGACGCCTGGGCCGCAGCGGCCGCTCCCCGCAGGACCTCGGCGCTGCGACGACGACGAGGTCCGTTACAATGGAACCATGGATGCGAAAACCTTGAAGGTCCTGGAATGGGATGCCTTGATCGCGTTGTTGGCCGCGCAGGCCTCCCACGCGATGGGGCACGAACGCTGCCTGGCGCTGCGGCCCCGTGTGCCGCTCGATGAGGTGTCCGCGGCGCTTCGCATCACCACCGAATGTCGGGAGTTGCGGCAGCTGGCCGGCGAATTGCCGCAAGGCGGCATCGTGGACATCCGCCCGGCCCTGCGCCGGGCCGCACAGGGCCTCACCCTGGCCGGCGAGGACCTGCTGGCGGTCGGGCACACCTTGCGTTCAGCTCGTCGCCTGAAAGATTGGCTACACGAGCGCCGAGACGATTTTCCCGCCCTGGTGGAGCTGGCAGAGCCGATCGCGGGTCTCTCCAGCCTGAGCGACACCCTGCTGGCCGCCTTCGATGCGGCCGGGTCGCTGGCGGATTCGGCCAGCCCGGAGCTGGCGCGCATCCGGCAGCGCCTGCGCGAGGCGCAGAGTGCCGTGCGGCACGCTCTGCAGCGCATCATCAGCGCGCAGGCCGCGGCCTTGCAGGACCCGATCGCCACGCTCCGCGGCGATCGCTTCGTGTTGCCGGTGCGGGCCGACGCCAAGGCCTCCGTGCCCGGTCTGGTCCACGACCAGTCCGGTAGCGGGCAGACCCTCTACATCGAACCGCTGGGCGTGGTGGAACTCAACAACGCGGTGCGGCAGCGCCAGCTCGATGCCCGGGCCGAGGAGGAGCGGATCCTGGCCGACCTGACGGCGCAGGTCGCCGCCGTGCATGACCCGATCGCCTGGACCTGTGAAGCCCTGGGCGACCTGGACTTCGCCCAGGCCAAGGCGCGCCTGGCCGACCGGCTTCGTGGGGAACTGCCTCGGCTCAATCGCAAGGGCAACACCCGCCTGTTCAAGGCGCGCCACCCCCTGCTGGTCGAGCGACTGGGCGACGCGGTGGTGCCGATCGATATGCAGGTCGAGGACGACCATCCGATCCTGCTGATCACCGGGCCCAACACGGGGGGCAAGACGGTGGCACTGAAAACCCTGGGCCTGTGCGTCCTGATGACCCAGGCCGGTCTGTTGCCGCCGGTGGCGCGCGGCTCCGAGGTGGGGGTGGTGTCGGAACTGTTTGCCGACATCGGAGATGAGCAGAGCCTGTCGCAGAATCTCTCGACCTTCTCGGGCCATATGGCCAACATCATCCGGATCCTGGCCCAGGCTGACGGGCGCACCCTGGTGTTGCTGGATGAACTGGGGGCCGGGACGGACCCGGCCGAGGGGGCGGCGCTGGGGCGGGCCATCATCGAGGAACTGCAGGCCCGCGGGGCCCGCCTGGTGGCCACCACGCACTACGGCGAGTTGAAGATGTTGGCCTATCAGCGGGCGGGCGTCCGCAACGCCGCCGTGGAGTTCGATCTCGAGACGCTTTCTCCGACCTACCGGCTGCTGCTGGGCGTCTCCGGGCAGTCGAATGCCGTGGCGATCGCCGAGCGCCTGGGGCTCTCCGAGCCCCTGGTGGCGCGTAGCCGGGAGCTGCTCGCGCACCGCGCCACCGAAACCTCGGAACTGGTGGCCGAGGTCGAGCGCGATCGACACCTGGCGGCCGAATGGTTGCAACGGGCCGAGAAGGCGCGCAACCGGGCCGAGGCTTTGAAACACGAGTACGACGCCAAGCTCGCGGCCTGGCACCAGGAGCGGCGTGACCTGGAGGCCAAAGCCAAAGAACGGGTCGAACAGCAGGTGCGTTCCGCGAAAGGGGAGATCGCGGCGATCATTCGCGATCTGCAAGGCGTGCGCACGGCCCAGGCCGCGCAGCGGGCCACCGAGCGGTTGGAGAAGTTCCAGAAGAAGAAAAAGCCTCCGGCGGCCCCGGTAGGTCCGCAAGAGGTGCTGGAAGTGGGCAAAACGGTGCTGGTCGCCAAACTGGGGCAGAGCGGCAAGGTGCTGACCTTGCCCGATGCTGACGGCAACCTCAAGGTGCAGGTGGGAATCCTGACAGTCACGGTCCACCGCCGGGACCTGTCCCTGAAGTCGGGCGCGCAACTGGTCGACACCCCGCCGCCGCCCCGGCGCACCGGCACGATCGTGATTCCCGCGGAACCGGCGGGCCTCAGCCTCGACATGCGCGGCTTGATGCAGCACGAGGCCGTCCCGGCCGCCGATCGCTACCTCGACCAGGCGCTGCGCAGCCAGTTGCGAGAGGTCACCCTGATCCACGGGGCCGGCTCCGGCGCGCTGCGCAATGCGCTGCGCGCCTGGCTGAAGGACAATCCGGCCGTGGCCTCGTTCCGACCGGGGGGCCCGAGCGAGGGCGGTGACGGGGTCACGCGCGTGGTGCTGCGCTGAGTCGGGGTACCCGCGCCTAGCGGAGGGTGCCCTTCAGGGGCGCACCGTCTGGCACGAGGTAGTTCATGCTACCGGCGGCGATCACGGCGATCATCGTGGGCGTCGCCTCGGGGGTTTTGGATGGGGACGGGGTGTCCGCCTGAACACCGGGGAGAGGCGCAACGCTTGGGGCGGCGCAGCCGCACAGACTGACCACGGCTGCGCCTATCACGAAAGGTGTCAACGTGCGCAAGATGCTCTCCCCTTCTACAGCGGAATCCGATTCGGTACGGGACCACCTAGTTTTACCCCGATTACAGACGGGGGTCTCACCCTTGCCCGCCCACCGGTCACCGGTTATGATGCCAGCGATTTTAGCCGCACACGTCGCCATTTTTTGACAAGGAGTTCAATCCCTATGGCTGCAACCAACGAACGTACATTCCTGGCCATCAAGCCCGACGGGGTGCAGCGGGGTCTCGTCAGCGAGATCATCGGCCGCTTCGAGAAGAAGGGCTTCAAGCTCGTCGGCCTGAAGCTCATGCAGGTCACCCGCGAAATGGCCGAGACGCATTATGGAGAGCACAAGGGCAAGCCGTTCTTCGATGGTCTGGTCGGCTTCATCACCTCGGGCCCGATCACCGCGATGGTGTGGGAAGGCCCGGCCGTGATCGCGACCGCGCGTCGGATGATGGGGGCCACGAATCCCGCCAACGCCGAACCGGGCACCATTCGCGGGGACCTCTCGGTGGACATCGGCCGCAACGTGATTCACGGCTCGGACGGACCTGAGAGCGCGGAGCGTGAGATCGGCATCTTCTTCAAGGCCGATGAACTGGTGTCGTGGCAGCGCACCGGCGAGACCTGGATCCGGGAGTGAGCCACCTGGCGCCGGCCAGGTGACCTCGCCTTCGCCCTGGGACGAGGCAACCGTTCGGTTGCCTCGTCCTTCCCGTGTATACTGGGAGACCGTCGCAGCCTTGTCCACAAGCCCCTAAGAAACATGAATCCATTGCCCTGCCTCCTTCGCTGGTTGTTCCTGCCGCTGCTGTGCCTTTGCTTGGCTGCCCCCGTCGGGGCGGAGGAGCATGGCGCTCACGACGAGGTGGCGCTGCGCAGTGCGCTGGGGATGGTGCGGCAGGTCGTGCCCGGCGCGACGCCCGAAGAGCGGCTGGTGACGGTGGATGTCAGTTCCGGCTACGGCGCCGGGCAGGCCGTCACCGTGGTCCAGCGCGCGGGGGGGCCAGGGGGGATGGAATTGCCGGTGGTGGCCGGCGATCGGGTGGTGCTGTCGGCCGTGCCGTTGGAGGAAGCCGAAGAGTTCGACTGGCAGATCGTCGACTACCAGCGAGCCAACGCCAGCTGGATCCTGGCCGCGCTGACGGTGCTGGCCTTTCTTCTGGTCGGCGGCGGGCGAGGCTTGAAGACCCTGGCCGTGTTGCTGGTGACCGTGCTGGCGATCGCCGGGATCCTGCTGCCGCTGACCCTGCGGGGCTGGTCTCCCTTACCACTGGCGGTGCTGCTCGCCTCGGCGATCGCCCTGGCCACGACCCTGCTGACGGCCGGTGCCGGTCGCAAGGCCTGGGCCGCGGTCGCAGGCACCAGCGGCGCGGTGCTGGTCTCGGCGGTGCTGGCCGCCCTGTTTGTCACGTGGGGGCGCTTATCGGGTCTGGCCAACGAAGATTCCGTGATCGTCCACGGCGCCCAGGGGGCCGTGGTGGATGCCCCAGGATTGCTGGCCGCGAGCATGCTGGTGGGCGCGCTGGGCATCATGCTGGACCTGTCGCTGTCGATCTCCTCGGCGGTGGATGAACTGCGGCAGGCCAATCCCAACTTGCCCCGCAAAGCGTTGTTCGCGGCGGGGTGGCAGGTGGGGCGCGACCTGCTTTCGACCACCTCCAACACCCTGCTGCTGGCCTATCTGGGGGGCTTCCTGCCCGTGTTGCTGAACCTGGCCGTCCATCCGCTGCCGTGGTTGCGGGTGCAGCATCTCGAAACGGTCGGCGCCTTCAGCGTGACCCTGCTGGTGGGATTGGCCGGTTTGCTGGCGGTCATCCCCCTGACGGCCCTGGCCGCGCTGTCGATGCATCCGGCTTCTCCGCGGCTTCTTGAAGAATCCGCTACCTAAAATTAACCTTTTCTTAGGCGGATGCCCACAAGTTTCCGCGCCGGGGGCCGGATACCAGATCTCAGGCCGCTTCGGTCGTTGCCTGCCTGAATGGTGGGCTGGGACGCGGCCTGCTTGCCCGCAGCCGGAGGTACCCCATGCTTGTCCGTCGTCCGTGTCTCGCCGTCGCCCCCGTCGTCTTGCTGGCTTCCCTGCTGGGCGCCTGCGGTGCTGGGCCGATGCGGGCACCCCAAGCGGCGAGGTCCAAGGGGATCTCCGAGCGCCCCGTGATGCAAGCCAAACAAGCTTTTTTGGAAGCTCCCAGTGAGGTCGTGGTCGCCAGTGAGGGCCCAGCCCTCTCGCTCGCCGGTGCCAAGCACCTCGACAGTTTCAGCTTCGCGGGACTGAACTACCACCTGTACGACGTGGGCCAGCGCAGCCTGATCCAGCGCGCGCTGGGGGCCCTGCGCAGCGTGCGAGGCGTGCGGGCGGCCGAGCCGAACGCCATGGTCTACGCGCTCGACCTGCCCGGGGCAGGTCAGGCGCCCGATGATGAGTATTACAACCTCCAGTTCGGCCTGGTCCAGAAAGAAATTCCGCTGGCCTGGCGGATCACGACAGGGGATCCCGCCGTGAACGTGGCGGTGGTGGATACCGGGGTCGACTTCACCCATCCGGACCTCAAGGATCGCGTGACCCAGGGGCCCGATCTGGCTTTCCGGCCTGGCCGCATCTTCAATCGCAAGGACAAGAACGGGCCCATGGATGACAACGGGCACGGCACCCACTGTGCCGGGATCATCGGCGCCCTCACCAACAACGGGCTTGGCATCGCGGGCGTGGCCCCCGGGGTCAAGATCCTGGCCGTCAAGGTGCTGGGGGCTCGCGGGGAGGGAACCAGCTACGACGTCATGAAGGGCGTGGCGCACGCCATCACCCACGGGGCCAAGATCGTCAACATGAGCCTCGGAGGCACCGCCACCACCAGCGTCGAGCGCAAGTTTTACGAGACGGCGGTGCAGAGCGGCAGCTTGATCGTCGCGGCCGCCGGCAACAGCGCCGACTCGCTGGGTTTCCCCGCGGCCTATCCCGGGGTCCTCTCGGTGGGAGCCACGGATAGCACGGGGGGACTCGCGCGCTTCTCGAATCATGATGCTTCGATGAGCGTCACCGCACCGGGCGTCGGGATTCTCTCGACCGTGCCGGGTGAGGCCTATGCGAAGATGAGCGGCACGTCCATGGCCTCCCCCTTTGTCGCCGGTGTGGCCGCGCTGGTCTGGAGCAAGCACCCGGATTGGACGGCACAGCAGGTCAAGGAGCACCTTGAACAGACGGCCTCGGATCGGGGCGCCCCGGGGGTGGATCCGCTCTTCGGCCACGGTGAGGTCAATCCGCTGGCGGCCCTCGCCAACTGACTGGACAAGCCTCCGGCAGCAAGGTCATGATGGCCTCACCCTCAGGAGGTCATGCATGTCGCCCTCGCCCGAAACCGTGAGTCAAGCGCGCGTCGTCCAGCTGGACCACCCCCTGGTGGTGACGGCGTTGGCCGAATTGCGCCACAAGGACACGCCCACGCCGCGTTTTCGTGCCCGGGTGCGGGAACTGGCGAAGTTCCTCATCTACGAGGCCACGCGGGACCTGGAAACCGATCCGATCGAGGTCCCCACGCCCCTGGCACTGACACCCGGCCGCACTCTGGGCGATCGCCCCTTGATCGTGGCGCCGATCCTGCGGGCGGGCCTGGCCATGATGGAATCTGCGACCGAGCTGCTACCGGAGGCGCAGGTTCGACACATCGGCCTTTACCGCAATGAGGAAACGCTCCAGCCCGTGGAGTACTACCTCAAATTGCCCGGTGCGATCAGCCCGGACGCCACCGTGCTGATCCTTGATCCCATGCTCGCGACGGGTGGCTCCGCCACCGCCACCATCGACGCGTTCAAGCGGCGCCAGGCGTCCCGCATCAAGTTCCTCTGTCTGATTGCCGCGCCCGAGGGGGTGCGCAACGTGCATGCCGCCCACCCGGATGTTCCGATCTACTGTGTCTCGGTCGACTCTCACCTGAATGATCAGGGTTACATCGTGCCGGGTCTGGGGGACGCGGGGGATCGTGCCTTCGGAACCGTTCAGGTCTGAGCGCCCATGCGTGCCGAGTTGGTCTGCATTGGCACCGAGCTGCTGATCGGCCAGGTCATCAATACCAACGCCACCTGGCTGGGCCAGGAATTGGCGGCCATGGGGGTCTCCCTGCTGTGGGTCACGACGGTGGGAGACAATCCGGGGCGCATGCGGCAGGCCCTGGCGGATGCCGCTGCGCGGGCTGACCTGGTGATCACGACCGGCGGGCTGGGCCCGACGGCGGATGACATCACCATGGCGACGCTGGCCGACCTGCTCGGGGAGCCGCTCGAGGAACGGCCGGAGGTCAAGCAACACATCGAGGCCTACTTCGCCCAGCGTCGCCGGCCGATCTCGCCTACCAACCTGAAAATGGCGCTGTTTCCTCCCTCGGCCGACCTGATCCCGAATCCGGTGGGGACGGCTTGGGGGGCTTCGGTTCGCCTCGGGGCAGCCTGGGTCATGACCTATCCCGGCGTGCCTCAGGAACTGCACGCCATGTGGGGCGCGTGGGCACGACCGGCGATCGCCGCGCGGGGCCAAGGGGTGATCCATTCGGTGCTGCTGCGATACGTGGGCATCGGGGAGTCCGTCCTGGCCGAGGGCCTGGCGGATCTGCTGGAAGGCGAGAACCCCTCGGTCGCCCCCTATGCCGGCGAGGGTGAGGTCCACCTGCGGGCGACCGCCCGGGCCGGTACCCTGGCGGAGGCGCAGGCGGCGCTGGCGCCTGTGCTGGAGCGCCTGCGGGCGATCGCCCCCTACTACTACGGAGAGGACGACCAGACCTTGCCGGTGGTCGTGGGCGAGGCCCTCTTGCGCGCCGCTCAGACCCTGGCCACGGCCGAATCGTGCACCGGGGGGCTGGTGGCCAGTCGACTCACCGACGTCCCCGGCAGCAGTCGCTGGCTGCGGGGCGGTCTCGTCAGCTACGCCACGGACCTCAAGACCAGCTACTTGTCGGTTCCTGATGCCGTGATCGCCGAACACGGCGTGGTCAGTCAGGCGGTGGCCGAGGGCATGGCCACGGGAGCCCGTTCTGCCATGAGCGCCGACTGGGGCGTGGCCACCACCGGCTGGGCCGGGCCGGCGCCGGACCTGCCAGCCGAACAGGTGGGTCTGGTCTGGATCGCGGTGGCCGGTCCGGACGGCGTGAGCGCGGAGTGCTGCCGTTTTGGCGCTTTTCCGAGGGCGACGATCAAGCAGCGAGCCTCTCAAGCGGCCCTGGACCTGCTGCGAAGGCGCATCAATGCTTGCTTGAGGGATGGTGCTTGAGTGAATGATATGCTAACTTTAGGTAGTATTTGAGTTGAGGGAAACGCTCTCATGGCCGTCGGCACCTTCAGTCTGGTTCTCCACAGTCACCTGCCGTACTATCGCAAGGCCGGCATGTGGCCGTTCGGCGAGGAAAACCTCTACGAGGCCATGGCCGAGACCTATCTGCCGCTGCTTCGTGCCGTGGATGAACTGCTGGCCGAGGGCATCGCACCGAAGTTGACGATCGGCATCACGCCGGTGCTGGCGGAGCAATTGGCGGACGCGCACCTCAAGCAAGGCTTCGAGCGCTACGTCGAGGACATTCTGGTCCGCATCGAGCGGGATGTGCAGCGGTACTCCCCTGAGGGCGAGCTCGAGTCGGCCCGTTGGCGGGCGGGCGAGCGTCGGGCCCAGAAGCTGGAGCAGGCGCGCCTGGCCTGGCTGGCCGAGCAGGAGGCGGCGATCGCCGACGCGACCGGCACGGCCGACCATGGGCCCCTTCTCCGCAGCCTGAAGTCCCGTCGCTTTGCGCGCACCCTGGTGGCCGGTTTGCCGCTGGCCACCCTGCAGCACCTCACTTTCGAGCGCCCGGCGAAGCTGGTTCGCCTGGTCGCGACTGCCGAGCAGGCCGGCGCTGAGGCGGCGGCCCGGGCCGGCGCCCGGGAGACGGCGGAGCCCCTTCCCGCGGCCCTGAAGGCGAGTCTGGAACCCACTCTGGCAGACATTCCGGAAGAACCGCTCGACCTGCCGGCGGAAGCCGACCCACGCCGCGAGCTGTCGCAGTGGTACCTGGACTGGTACCGGGAACGGCTGAGCGACTTCCGCGAGCGCTATCACGGGGACCTCCTCGGCGCCTTCCGCCGCCTTCAGGAAGCCGGGGCAATCGAGCTGATCACCTGCGCGGCCACCCACGGCTTCAGTCCGCTCTTCAGCCGTGACTCCACGCTGCACGCGCAATTCGCCACCGCGGTGCAGACCCATCAGCGCCACTTCGGAGCGGCGCCACTGGGCGTCTGGCTGCCCGAATGCGCGTACCGTCCCGGCTATGAGGATGAGCGCGATTACCGTCCCCCCGTCGAGCAATTCCTGGCTGAACACGGGCTGGCCTATTTCTTCACCGACGCCCACGCGGTGGTGGGCGGAAAAACCAGCGGTTATCGCCGCCACATCGGCCTTTACGGCAATATCGAATATCTGGAGATGCCCGAGCGCCCGCTCTCAGGTCTGGACACGTTCCACGGCTACTGGCTCCCTGACCATCCGGTGGCCTTCTATGCTCGCAATGAACGGGCCGGCTGGCAGGTCTGGTCGGCCGATATGGGCTACCCGGGGGACCCGGGCTACCGGGAGTTTCACAAGCGCGACGGCAACAGTGGCATGTGTTACTGGCGGATCACGGGGGCGCGCTGCGATCTGGCGGACAAGGCCTTCTACGATCCTCAGCACGCCGCTGAACGGGTGGCGGAACACAGTGACCATTACGTCGGCCTGATTCACGACATGCTCAAGGGCTATCACGACGCCAACGGGGAGGTGGGCCACGTGGTGGTGCCGTTCGATACTGAGCTGTTCGGTCACTGGTGGTTCGAGGGCATCGACTGGATCAAGGCCGTGTTGCGTAAAATGGCCCTCCATCCCGGCATTCGCCCCATCACCGTGGGTGAACTGCACCGGAGCAACCCGCCCGCGCACGCGTTCCAGTTGCCTGAGAGCACCTGGGGGGCAGGGGGCCACTATCACGTGTGGATGAATCCCCAGGTGGAGTGGATGTGGCCGATCATCCATCGCTGTGAGCGGCGCATGGAGGAACTCGTGCGGACCTATCCCGTTCCCCCTTCCCCCTTTCATGCCCGGGCCCTCGCTCAGGCGGCCCGCGAGGTGCTGTTGCTGGAGGGCAGTGATTGGCCCTTCCTCGTGACCACCGGTCAGGCTCGAACCTACGCCATCGACCGCTTCAACGAGCACGTGGCCCGCTTCGATGCGCTGGCGGACGCCCTCATGGCGGATCAGGTCACGGACGGGCTGGTGTCCGCCTGCGAGGACATCGACAACCTGTTCCCTGACATCGATTACCGCCTGTTTGCGTCGCGCCAGGAGCGCGTCGGTCTCACCCGATAGCGTTCGGTCTGGTCATCCGCTACACTGAACGCCACGGCTCTCCGGATGAGCCCTTGCTTTCAAGTGTGCCATGCTGCTCGCTGACCAGACCAAGATTCATCTCGCCCTGGGCCTCTACAACCACCAGCCCGTCGGCAACTGGGATTATGTGGTAGAGGATGCCTACCAGCATTCCTATTTGCCGTTTCTGGACGTTCTGGAACGTCACGAGGCCATTCGCTTCACCCTGCATTATGACGGGCACCTGCTGAACTGGTTGACGACCCACCACCCCGAGTTCGTGCAGCGGCTCAAGGTCATGGTCGGGCGTGGGCAGGTGGAATTGCTCGGGGGGGCCTTTTATGAGCCGATGATGGCCATGATCCCGCCCGACGACCAGCTCGGTCAGATGCGACGCCTATCGGATGCGGTGCGAGGGATGGTGGGCTTCGACCCGGTGGGGATGGCCCTGGCGGGTCGCGTGTGGGAGCCTCATCTGGTCAAGCCGATCGTCCAGGCGGGTTTACGTTACAGTGTGCTGGATGACCAGCCGTTCCGCATGGTCGGTCTGCGCGATGAGGACCTGCTCGGCTACTACCAGACCGAGGAACTGGGCGAGAGCCTGGCGCTGTTCCCCAACTCCCGCGAACTGCGCGCGCTGATTCCCTTCGAGTCGCCTGAGCGCGTGATCGAGCACCTGCGCCAGCACGCGACGGCTGACGGCTCGCGAATCCTGGTGCATGTGGACGACGGCGCCAAGATGGGCGGTTGGCCCGGGACTTATGAGGCCGTCTATGTGCAGGGGTGGCTGGAACGTTTCTTCCAGTTGCTCGAGACCCATCGCGATTGGGTCGCTTGCGTCACACTGAGTGACTATCGTGAGCGATTTCGGCCGTGGGGGCGCGTCTACCTGCCGGTCGGCTCCTTCGCCGAAATGCAGACCTGGTCGCTGCCCCCGGAACAGGCGGCACTTTTTGAAGAAGCCCGAAGCCAGGTGCCGAGCCGGTATGCGGAGTTTCTGCAGGGGGGGTACTGGCGCCATTTCCTGGTGCGCTATCCCGAGTCGAACAACATGCACAAGAAAATGCTTCGCGTGGCGGCCCGGGTGCAAGCCTTGCGCCGGGTGGGGGAGCCTGACCGGGTGGTGGCCAACGCCTCCGACGCCGGTGGTTCCACGCTGGCCGACCCGACCGACGATCTGCTGGCCCGAGCCCAGGAAGCCCTCTGGCGGGGCCAGAGCCATGATGCTTACTGGCACGGCGTGTTCGGTGGCATCTACCTGAATCACCTGCGCGGGGCCAACTACGCCGCCTTGATCGAGGCCGAGGCCCTCTGTGACAGGCTGGTGCGTGGGCCGGGGCCCTTCTGTGAGCTGGAAATCGTCGACTTTGATTGCGATGGGGCCACCGAGGCCCTGGTCTCGACCCGACATCAGAATCTGTATTTCTCTCCCGCCTATGGCGGCGGCCTGTTCGAGCACGACCTCAAGTCGGCCCGGCTGAACTTGCTCGACACTTTGGCGCGTCGCCCGGAGTCCTACCATCCCAAGATCGCGGGGGCGGTGCCGGCCCGGGACGTGGAGCGCTTGCCCTTGGCCGCTCTTGGAGAGCGGGCGGTGGTCAAGGAAAGTGGCCTGGAACGTTTCTTGCATTACGACTGGTACCGACGCATGTCGCTGCTGGACCATTTCGTGCACCCGGACACGCAACTCGAGACCTTTTACAACGTGTCTTACGGCGAGCAGGGCGACTTCATCAACCAGCCATACCACCTGCACACCCGCGAACTGCCCGACGCCGTGGTGTTGGACCTGGTACGCGACGGTCATGTCTGGGTCGGTTCCGAATTCTGGCCGGTGCGGGTGGCCAAGTCGATTCAGATTCCGCGCGACGGCGATGGCTTCACGGTCGACTACGAGGTCACCAACCTGTGGGAGCGGCCCGTCGAACTCTGGTTCGGCGTGGAATTCAACCTCAACATGCGGGCCGGGGCGGGCCAAGGGCACGGCTACTACAGCGCGACAGGTCGGCATCTGGAATCGTCCCACCCGGCGGCCCTGTGCGAGGAAGAGCACATCTCCGAGATCGGTCTGCGCGATGAATCCCTGGGCGTGGATACCCATCTCGCCTGGAACAGGGCCGGTTCGCTCTGGCGCTTTCCGGTCGAGACCGTCTCACGCAGCGAATGGGGTTTCGAGCGTGTCTATCAGTCCTCCGTTCTGTTCCCGAACTGGCGTCTGTCCCTCAGTGAAAATGGGCAGTGGCGGTGCCGCTTGGTGATGGATATCAAACAACAGGTGGCCAGCCCATGAGACCTGCAATCCTTTTCCGTTCGGCCGTGCTGGCCACGGGCCTCAGCCTCGCGCTGGCTCTGGGTGGACGCCTCGAGGCGAGGGCCTGGGGATTTTCCGCGGAAGCGCAGTCGGTGGCCACGCCCGCGGAGGTCGGCCCGTCGGGGGCGGAACAGGCCTTGCGTAGTCACCTGGAGCTCAGCCTCAAGGCTTTCAATCGCGGTGATTTCGATGGTTACTTGCACGACCTGTCCCCGCAGGTCACCTACAACGGAATCCAGGTCGAGCGGGCCCGTCTGGTGGAAATCAATCGCGAATTGAAGCGTTCCTTCGGAGACCTCCGCATGCGCTATCGCGCCGTCACGGTGTCCGAGATGGGCGATGGAGAGGCCAATGTCACCACCGTGGCCGAGTTCACCGGCACCACCGCGAATTACGATGGTTCAGGTCTCCCGGCCACCTATTCCGAGGTGGGCGAGGTCACTGCGATGTATCGACGGGCCGCCGACGGCTGGCGGGCCGATACGCTCCAGGTGGCCTGGAACGACAGTTTCATCGACATCGGCCAGCCCTTCGGGGTCATGGGCTTCACCAGTCTGCCGGTTCTGCTGAGTGCCAAGCAACCCTACAAGCTGCGGATGTATTTCGGGGATGACAGCATGTCCGGGGCGCGCACGGAATACGCCTATTCGCTGGTGCCGCTGGCCACCGTGATCTCGAAGACTGGCGCGGAAGACGTGTATCGTTCCCTTCGTTTCACGCTGGTCCCCAAGCGTGGGCTGAATGTGAACCGGGCGGCGCCCTCCGCGCCCGGCACCTACACGCATGTGCTGGTGGTGCCTAAACTTTGGCGCCGCGGCGGCCAGGAGAGCTTGCTCGGGCACAAGATCTACACCCGGCTGGTTCAGGTCGAGTGAGGGCGGTCTCCCGGGGCGTTTGCTCGCCGCGGTACACAGGTATAAGGCCGTTGTTCGACCGTTTCCCGTCCGGGGTTCCCCGGCAGCTCGGGCACCCTTGGTCGAGGAGGCGGCGCTTGCGACCACCGGACTCCCCGCGGGAAGTCTCGCTCAAAATCCCGATCGTGCCGGACATGGAAGTGGCGGCCACGCACACGGCCGAGGCGGTGTTGCGTTTCATGGCCTTCACGTCGGACCAGATCGACGAGGTCAAACACGCCCTGATCGAGGCGTGCATCAACGCGTTCGAACACAGCACCAGCCAGGATGGTCACGTCTACATCCGGTTTGTGCTCGAGGCCGACGAGGTCCGCGTGGTGATCCAGGACCATGGCCGTGGCTTTCAGCCGAATGCCGTGCCTCATCCCGACCTTCAGCAGAAGTTGTCAGGAACCGAGAACAAGCGCGGCTGGGGGCTGATGCTCATGCAGGCCTTGATGGATGAGGTGGCGATCGAGAGCGGACCCGAGGGCACGCGGATCACCATGACCAAGAAACGAATCGAGGAGGGCCAGCCGTGACGGGACCGTTCAACCTCGCTGTCCGTAAGGACCCTCAAGGCCGCTACGCGGTGCTCGCCACCGAGGGGTACATCAACAATGTGGGGGGTGAACGCCTCGGTGAGGCGGCCAATTTGCTGATGGCCGAGGGGTACACGCGGCTCGTGATCAACCTGGAAAAGAGCACCGTGATCAACTCCATCGGGATCTCCATTCTGATCGAGGTGATCGAGAAGATGCAGGAGTCGCACGGCGCGCTGGCCTTCTGTCATCTGACGCGCACGATTCAAAAGACCTTCACGATCATGGGCTTGGCCCAGTACGCGGCCGTTTTCGAAACCGAGCCTGAGGCCGTCCAGGCGTTGCTGGCAAGGGCCTGAGGGAGCCTGAGAGGTGGACCAACGCGACGGAGCTGCCACTCGCATCGTGCCGGACGCATCGCCCGGCGGACAGTCGCTGGAACGCTTGCTTTATCTGTTTGCGGCCCTCGAAGAGATGGCCGAGCAGCTCACGACCAACCCCAATCCGCGCTCGAGTATCCAGGCGATCGTGCGGATGGCGACTGGGGCCTTGGGCATTGGCCGGGCCAGCCTGTTGCTGTACCAGCCGGAGCGACAGCAGCTTGAGCCGGTGGTGCTGGCCGACGAGCCGACCGGCCTGCTGGCGGTCTCACCCGACGTGCGTCGGTGGTTTTTGGATGAGGCCGGCACGCTGATCGCGCACACGCGTCGCCACGACCTGCTGGATGAGTTTCGGGCGGCGAACGAGACCATCCTGGCGTTGCTACCGGCGACGGTCTGGCTGCCGCTGGCGGTCAATCGCCATTTCCTTGGTCTGCTGATGGTGGGGGATACCCCTGATCAGCGTCCGCTGGGGCGCACCGAAGCGGACCTGCTGATTCTGATCGGACGCCAGCTGGCTGTGGCCTTGCACAACCATCAGCTCACCACCAGCCTGACGCGGGCCAACCGGCAGCTCGGGTTCAAGGTGCGGCAGCTCGAACAGCTGTATGACATCAGCCGGGCCATCACATCGACGCTCGACCGCTTGCGGATCACGGATGAACTGATGCTGCGGACCGTGGAGTTGCTGGATGCCCGCAAGGGCTTCCTGCTGCTCAAAGATGAGTCGGGAGAGTGGCTCGAGTCCGCGGCGGTATTTGGCTTCGAAGAGCGGGAAACCCCCTTCGTCTGGCCGGTCGGCGCCGCCTGGCTGGCTCCCGTGCTGGGCGCCACGGGCCCCTGTACCCTCTCGTCGGAGGGGCTGCCCGCGGAACTGGGCGCGCGCGTGGGGCTGGTTTCGGCGATCGCCTATCAGGAACGCCAGGTCGGGGTGATTGCGGTCTTCGACAAGGAATCCCGTCACGCCGTCTCGCCGTTCGACCCGGAGGACGATGTGCCGCTGCTGGCCAATCTGGCGAGCCTGGCGGCCACCGCGATCGAGAACGCACGCCTGTACGAGCTGGCCACCACCGACGGCCTGACCCGCCTCTACATCCGGCGCCACTTCGAACATCGCCTCGCCGAGGAACTCCGGCGTGCCGAGCGCTACGGGACCCCCCTGTCGGTGCTGATCATGGACATCGACCATTTCAAGCGCTTCAACGACACCTATGGCCACCAGACGGGGGACGAGGTCTTGAAGGCGGTGGCCCGCACGATCCGCGCCAGCGTGCGGGATGTGGACGTTCCGGGGCGCTACGGGGGGGAAGAGTTGCTGGTCCTCATGCCGGAAACCGACATGTCGGGAGCCCTGGCCATGGCCGAGCGGGTCCGGGAGGCGATCGCAGGGTGTCGCGTGTCAGGCCCCGGCGGGGAGGCCTTGCACGTGACGGTGAGCGTCGGCGTGGCGACCTGGCCGCGCCACGCCCGCACGGCCACGGCCTTGCTGGAAGCGGCCGATCGGGCCCTCTACCGCTCCAAGGCGTCGGGACGTAATTGCAGTCACGTGGCGGATGACACCGAGGAGACCGTGCCCGTCTCGCCAGCCTGCTGAGGTCCCGGTCGCTCTTGAGGCCTGCTCGCGGAAGCGCCGGCGATCCCGTCGTGACGGGCTTGGTTGCCCGCAGTATTAAATGCAGGTAAAATACGGTTTCATTTTTGCAACGTTCGTCGGTTTGGTTGTTGCTTGGACTTGCACCGAACCCACACGCCTCTGCAACGCAAGGAGTAGGTACATCGTCATCATGGATCCAAATTTCATCATTTGGGGTAGCGTCGTCGCCGCTATCCTGACGCTGGCCACCAGCGCCTATCTCGCGATGGGGATTTTGCGCTTGCCTGACGGCAACGCGCGGATGAAGGAGATCGCCTCCGCCATCCAGGAGGGGGCCTCGGCCTACCTCAACACCCAGTACAAGTGGGTTGCCATCGTCGGCGCGGTGCTGTTCGTGCTGATCGGCCTCGCCGGCAAGGCCCCGCTGGGCTGGACCTCTGCCATCGGCTTCGCCATCGGCGCCGCGTTCTCGGCCGCCGCTGGTTACGTCGGAATGAACATTTCCGTTCGCTCCAACGTGCGCACGGCCGCCGCGGCTGAGAAGGGCCTTGCGCCTGCCTTGCAGGTCGCCTTCCGGGGCGGTGCCGTGACGGGTTTGGCGGTCGCGGGTCTGGGCTTGCTGGGCGTGGCCGCCTTTTATGGCGTGACGCACAGCGTCGAATCGATCATCGGCATGGGCTTCGGTGCCTCGCTGATCTCGCTGTTCGCCCGCGTGGGCGGCGGCATCTTCACCAAGGCCGCCGACGTCGGCGCTGACCTGGTGGGTAAGGTCGAAGCCGGCATCCCTGAGGACGACCCTCGTAACCCGGCCGTCATCGCCGACAACGTGGGCGATAACGTCGGTGACTGTGCCGGCATGGGCGCCGACCTGTTCGAGACCTACGTCGTGACGCTGATCGCCGCGATGCTGCTCGGCCACCTCTTCTTCCCGACCAACGAAGCGTTCGTGCTCTACCCGATCGGTCTGGGCGCCATCGCCATCCTGGCCTCGATCGTCGGCACCTTCAGCGTCAAGCTGGGCCGCAACAACAACATCATGCACGCCCTCTACGCGGGCACCGGCATCACGGCCCTGGTGGCCCTGGTCGGCTTCGTCTGGCTGACCTTCAAGATGTTCCCCACCAATCCGTATCAGTACCTGTGGGCCTCGCTGATCGGTCTGGCCGTCATGGTCATCATCACCGTCATCACCGAGTACTACACGGCCACGGAATACCGGCCGGTTCAGGAAGTCGCCAAGGCCTCCGAAACCGGTGCGGCCACCAACATCATCGCGGGTCTCGCGGTCGGCATGGAGTCGACGCTGGCTCCCGTGCTGGTGATCGTTGCGGCCATCATCGGGTCGTTCTACGCGGCCGGCGGCTTCGCCGGAAACTACAACGAAGGCCTCTACGCCATCGCGGTGGCGGCCGTGGCGATGCTCTCGACCGCCGGCATGGTGGTTGCGATCGACTCGTTCGGTCCCATCACCGACAACGCGGGCGGCATCGCCGAGATGAGCGAACTCCCCCACGAGGTCCGTCAGATCACCGACGCGCTCGACGCCGTCGGCAACACGACCAAGGCCGTGACCAAGGGTTACGCCATCGGCTCCGCCGGTCTGGCTGCCCTGGTGCTGTTCGCCTCTTACACCCAAGACCTCCACAAGTTCATGAGTGAAAAGGCCGGCGGTTCGGCTGAATTCATCACCTTCAGCCTCTCCGATCCTCAGGTGATCGCGGGTCTGTTCATCGGCGGCGTGCTGCCCTTCTACTTCGGCTCCATCTTCATGACGGCCGTGTCGAAGGCCGCGCAGTCGGTCATCACCGAGGTGCGCCGTCAGTTCCGGGAACTCGGCATCCTCGAAGGCAAGAACAAGCCTCAGTACGACCGCTGCGTCGCGATCGTCACCGAAGCCGCGATCAAGGAAATGTTCCTGCCGGGTGCCCTGGCGGTGGCGATTCCGCTGGTCGTGGGCCTGGTGCTCGGCCCCATCGCACTGGGCGGCCTGCTGGTCGGTGCCATCATCACCGGTCTGATGCTGGCCCTGCTGATGACCACCGGCGGTGCCGCGTGGGACAACGGTAAGAAGCTGATCGAGATCAAGGGTGCCAAGGGCACGCCGGCGCACGCCGCCGCCGTGGTCGGCGACACCGTGGGTGACCCCTTCAAGGACACCGCGGGTCCTTCCTTGAACCCGATGATCAAGATCCTGAACATCGTGGCCCTGCTGGTCATCCCCTACATGCTCGCGATTCACACGGCGCCCAAGTCGATCGGGCCTGCCCTGGCGGCGCCTCACGCCATCGTGAGCCCGGCAGCGTCGCCGGAGGCCTCCGCGGCTCCCGTCGAGTCTCCGGCCGCCGTGATCGAGTCGCCGGTCGCTCCTGCCTCGGCGGAAGCTCCGGCGGCAGCGCCCTCCGAGGCCCCCGCTTCGCCGGCCGCCTCGGCTGAAACGTCGGCGCCTGCGGAAGGGGCGGCCTCTCCGGCTGCGCCGTCGCCCGAGGCCTCGCACTGAGTCCCGGCTGACCGGGCCGTCTCTCCGTTCGGGGAGACAGCCCATCCGCTTCCCGTCACACGCCGGCCCGGGCCCCTCGTGGGGTCCGGGCCGCGTTTTCCAGCGAGGCATCCGTGACCAGCCTGTCAGATTTCGTGCAGCTGCTCGGCTACCTGTTCCTGTTCGGTGCCATCCTGGTGCTGGTCTATTACCTGTTGCCGGCCCAGGCCCCGGGTGAGGCGCCTCGCGCGGCCCCGGCCCCGCGCAAGGGGGGCACCAAGCCCCACCGCGCGATCGACATGGCGGACCTGATCGCGCAGTCCGACGCGCACGAGCGCTACGTGCCTGGTCACGCCGGGCGCGTGGCGCGGCTGGCGTCCGCGCTGGCTGGCGCCGCTGGGCTGCCGGCAGAGCTTCGCGCGCGGATTCACCAGGCCGGTTTGTTGCATGACATCGGCATGATGGAGGTGCCTGCGGAGTTGCTGGCGCGCTCGTCCGTGCTGCCTCAGGCCGACATGGGCCCGATCTGGCGTCATCCCGTTCGCGGGGCCGCCAAGGCCCTGGAATTGACGAAGGATCCGGAGCTGGCCGGTTGGGTGCGCGCCTCGCACGAACGCTGGGATGGCCTGGGTTATCCCGATGGCCTGGCCGGCGAGGAAATTCCGCTGCCCGCCCGAATTCTGCGCATTGCCGACAGTGCGGAAGCCATGTTGCAAGACCGTCCCTATCGGCCGGCGCTGATTCCCGACGAGGTGTCGGCTGAACTGATCCGCTTCAGTGGGGTGATGTACGACCCCCATCTGGTTCCCCTGTTCGTCGATTACGTGTTGCCGCACTACCTCCTGCAGGAGGTTTCCAGCTCGGTTCGCTCGGACCTCCCGTCCTGACCTTGCCCCGTAGCCTGACGTGCTCCCCGCTGCGCGCGGTGCTTGCGGAGGAGGATCGCTGGGTTTACAATAATTTACAAATGGGGCCAGTCGCAGAGGTGGGGGACAACGTGATCATCGCTCAGATCGTGATCGACGGCCGATCGCATTCGGTACATCGCTTCTCCCAGGTCGGGCAGTCGGTGGGCGCCGTGCGCCGCCTGCTACATCAGTATGTGCGTGATGAGGCCCTCTATACGCTGGGTTTGGTGGAGATCCGCGTCCAGGGGCAAAGCGGCCTGGCACGTCTGCGGGAGGCGCTCTGGCCCGGTGGGGACAGCCGGCGTCGGCCTTGAGCCAGCCCGGACACTCGCCCGCAGTCCTACCGCGCCTTCAGCCACGTCAGGTCAGCGTTTGGCTGGTCCGGGCGCTCAGAAGCGACGACGGTAGAGGCGTTCGAGCGCCGAGGCGACCTCCGGCCGTTCGGGATGTTGCAGTGACCAGGCGCGCCGCACCTGATCCGGTGTCAGTTCGCCAGGGGCCGTGTCACGAGGGCGACCGGCCTGAGGCCTGCCCACGGGCGGTGACCGGCGGCTCGGTTCTGGCACCGCTGGGGTGCGTTGCGGGCCTTTTCGCGGTGCAGGCATCGGGGGCCTCCTAACCAGCGACTGGATCCAAGACCTACATACCCGATGGACGGGCAGGTCATACCGGGGCATCGACCGCGCGCAAGCGCACCACGCATTCCACGTGGGCCGTCTGGGGAAACATGTCGACCGGTTGGACGCTTTCGAGCACGTAGCCGCCGGCAGCCAATCGCTTGAGGTCGCGCGCGAGCGTGACGGGATGACACGAGACGTACACGATCACGCTGGGGCGGGCCTGCAGCAGGCACTGGAGAACGCTCTCTTCGCAGCCTTTCCTCGGCGGGTCGAGGACCACCAGGGTATCGCCCGGGGCGGCGGCCAGCACACCCGCCAGCAGGTCCTCCACCTTGCCGGTCTTGAAGCGACAGCGCTCGGTCAGACCGTTGTTGCTGGCGCCTCGTTCGGCGTCCCGCGTGGCTTCCGCCACCACTTCGATGCCCACCACCCGCGGCGCGCCGCGCGCCGCCAGAAACATCGCGATCGCCCCGGTCCCGCTGTAGGCATCCACGATCAGCGAGGGGACACGCTGGGCCGACGGCTCCGGCGGAAGCCCGCACGCGCGGGCCACCTGGTCATACAGCACTTCGACCGCAGCGCCATTGACCTGGAAGAAGGCCAAGGGCGAGATGGACAGACGCAAAGGGGCCCTCTCCGGGCTGACGGCCAGCGTTTCCTCGATGGCCTCGGCCCCGTCGAGCACCAGATTGCGCGGCCCGAGCAACTTGTTCCCAACGCCCGGATGGACATTCTGCACGATGCTGTGGACGTCTGGCAGGCGCTCGCGTAGCGCAGCCACCAGGGCCGGCCCCTGGGGAAAGGCGGCTTCGCGGGTCACCAGGCCGACCATGAGCGCGCCGGTGCGGTGCCCGACCTTGGCAAAGGCGGAACGCAAAAAGCCCGTGCCGCGTCGCTCGTCGTAGGGGCTCAGGTCGAGCATCGGCAAGACTTCCTTGAGAGCCTGCTGGACGGCATTGAGACGGGGATGCTGAATGGCGCAGGCGGAGGTCATCACGACGGAATGGCTGCGCGCCTCGTAAAGCCCGAGTTCCCATTGCGTGCCGGGCTTGGCGATCGCCCAGTGGACCTTGTTGCGGTAATGCCAGATCTCCGGGGACGGCAGGCAAGGCGCCACCAGGGTGTCCGGGCCGAATCCTCCCGTGCGCTGCAGCGCCTCGCCCACCAGGCGCGTTTTCCAGCGCAGCTGCGCGGCCGGGCCGAGCATCTGCCACTGGCACCCGCCACACTGGCCGAAGACCGGGCAGGGCGGGTCTTGCCGGTCGGTCCCTGGCGTCTCGACCGTCGTGATCAGGGCGCGGGCGTAATCGGGCTTGGTGCTGATGACCCGGGCCTGCAGGCGATCCCCCGGCACGGCGAAGGGAACGAAGACCGGCAGCCCGTCGAGTCGTCCCAGCGCTTCCCCGCCCGCGACCAGGCAATCTGGTTCCAGGGTGATGCGCTCCCCGACGCGGAGCTTGTGGCGAGGCGGCTTGGCGGACACCGGCTCAGCCCTGCTTCAGCAAATCGTGCAGGCGATCGGGGAAGTTGGTGCCGATCATGTCGACGTCCTGCGAGAGCGCGTAGGCCATTTCGCGGGGCGTGTTGGGCGCCCAGCAGCCGACCCACTTGCCGGCGGCGTGTGCGGCTTCAACCATGTCCTTTTCCACGAAATAAAAATTGGGCAGCAGACCATCGGCCCCCGCCTTGTGGGCCAGTTCCACGGAGTCAATCGGCCGACCGGCATAGAGCACACCGGTACACCAGTCTGGACGTGCCTGCTTCAGGCCGGCCGGGACGAAGTGGTCGAACGAGATGAAGGCGACGTTGTCACCGGCCTCCAGACGCTCCACCAGGGCGATCGCTGCTTGCACGATCGCCTTCACGTTGAGGTTGCGCTTGAATTCGATCACCACCGGCAGGGCGTGGCCGCGGGCCCAGACCAGCACCTCTTCCAGGGTGGGAATGCGCTCCCCCGCGAACTCGCTCGAGAAGTGACGGCCGGCGTCCAGTTCCTGCAACTGCGCCAGCGTCAGCGCCGACAGCTCGCCCTGGCCGTTTGTGGTGCGCTCCAAGGTTTCGTCATGATGCACCACCAGCACGCCATCCCGGGAGAGATGAACATCCAGTTCAATCGCTTCCACCCCCATGCGTTGCGCAAGCTGAAAGCTGGCCATGGTGTTTTCCGGGGCGTGCCCCATGGCGCCGCGGTGCCCCATGATCAAGGGGCGTCCAAGTTGTTCCTTCAGGCGCATCAGGTCGGAAAAAGCCATGGACGGCATCGCGGAGCCTCCTCTCAATCGGGGGCTCATGGTATCAGAGCTTGGCAGGGGTGTGGGGGCCCGTCGTCCCCGGCCCATCAGAAGGTGAGGTAAAAGGCCGGCCAATCGGCCTGTCCCCAGCGGTAGGCCCCCCCGAGCCGCAGGGAGAACGGCTGGCGGCCCATGACGACGCCTTCCCCGCGCAGCTCCAAGCCTGAACTGCCCAGTCCCAGCGGGCGTGCCTCCTCGCGCCAGGCACTGCCGAGCTCTGAAAATACCGAGAGCGAGAGCCGGTCCAGGTAGAAAGCCCCCAGGCTGACATCGAGATGATTGGCGAGCTGCGCATTCCAGGCCAGCGAGGAGACCGCCAGACGCTGGCCGCTCTGGATGCCGACGCTGTGGCCTCGCAAGGCCGCCAGCGGGCCGGCGGTGTTCGCGCCACCGAGCAGGAACGGCTGGGGGGCCTCTCCGCTCTGAAGTCCCAGATTCCATTGCCAGACCAGATTCTGGCGCGGCCCACCCGGGAGTCCGAAATAGCGTTCGCCCTGAAACAGCCAGCGCTGGAAGCGGTAGCCGCTGCCGAAGCTGGGGTCGCTCAGGCTGCCGTTCAGGGCCAGGCGGTGGCCCCTTCGGGGCAGCAGCCCCTCCACCGGATTGCCTGGCACATTCTCCTCCTGCCAGGTGGCACTCAGGGTGTGCAGAGGGGCCTCCGGCAGGGGGCTGCCGGCCGTCGGGCGGGTCAGGCTGCCCAGCGTGCCCAGCTGCCCTCCCCATTGCAGGCTTCGGCCGCCCCCCAGGCGCTGCTGAAATCGAAGCGACACGCCGGTGTCTCGTTGCAGGTAGAGATGCTCGAGAACGGGACGTCCCGAGCCGCCCAGTTCGGGGGCGATGGCGAGCTGAGGCACGTCCTGGAGCCGGAGCTCCCAGGGGGTCGCTCCCATTCGATTCTGGTAGCTCGCGCTGTAGCCAAATCGCCCACTCTGCAGTCCATAGCCGACGTCGACGCCCACTTCGTGGCGGCGCAGAATGTCGCTGTAATAGTTGGTCAGCCCGACCTGATAGCCTCGCTCGTCGTTGCTGACTCGGGGCACCATCAGGTCGTGCGTGAGGGTGGCGCGATAAGGGCGGATGTCCGCCAGGGGCGAGCCCCAGGAGGCCTCCTCCGCCTCGTCCTCGAGCTGCCCAGCCGGGCTTGTCCGGGGGCGCCCCGAGGCGGCAGCGCGCGTGCCGGGCAGCCTGTCCCGGAGCGTTGCCAGCGGCACGCGGGCGAGGTGGCTGCCGCGCGCTGCAAAGGTCGTGAAATAGACCATCTTGGCGTCGGCCGAGATGGCCGGTGCCTCCACGCCGGCATAGCTGTGAGTGAGTGCTCGGTCCTTCCCGCTCGCGACATCGCGCAGGTACAGATCGGAGAAGCCACTTCGCTCCGAACTGTAAATCAGCTGGCGTCCATCCGGCAGCCAACGGGGCGTGCGCGCGTCATCGCGCCTCCCCCTGACGAACTGCACCTGGCCGCGGCTCAGCTGCAGCAAGGCGAGCCGACCGCTCTCGCCCGGCTGGAACGAGACCATGGCCAGGCGTTTGCCATCCGGTGACACCTGGATCTCCCGCCACTGGGTGTCCCCCGGCGCGGCCTGCAACAGCCGTCGTTTCAGGGTGCGTCGATGGATGGCATGCAGCGTGTTGCGGCCGTCTGTGTTGGCGACGTAGAGCAACTCGTCGTGCGTCGGATGCCAACCGATGGCCTCGACCCGTTCGCCCCGCGTCAGGCGCGTTCGCGCCCCGTGCGGCAGGTCGTACAGGAAGATGTCGAAGCTGGGGCTGCTTCCGCCATCGCGTGACAGCTGGACGGTGGCCAGGCGATCGCCATCGGGGGCCCAGGCAAACTGGCTGACCAGTCCCTCG
This sequence comes from Candidatus Sericytochromatia bacterium, assembly GCA_035285325.1. NCBI lineage: Bacteria > Bacillati > Candidatus Sericytochromatia > Candidatus Sericytochromatia bacterium. The sequence continues at coordinate 53,675 of JAYKJB010000120.1, read as the reverse complement.
GCCTCCGGGAGCGGCAGGGGATGTTTTCCGTCACGGTCGGCCACCATCAAGGAAAGCAGCCCCAGCACCTGCCCGCGCAGATACAGGCAGCGTCGCTGCGGCGCGCTGGTCATGTAAGCCAGGCGGCGACCATCCGGCGAGGGCACGGCTTGGACGTTGAAGGCTCCCTCCTGGCTTTCCACCAGGGTCACCGCGCCTGGGACGGTGCCGTCCCTGCCCACCACCTGCTGCTGATAATGGGTCGTGAGGGTTTGTCGCCACTGGCTTTCGAGCGCCGGCCACGACTTTCCGAAACAGCGTTGCAAGGCCTGTTCGAAGGAACCTCGCCCCTCCTTGAGGAGGCGCATCAGCTGTCGCCTCTGGCTCCCTTCGGGGTTGACGAACAGGTGGCGACACAACGAAAACCCCTCGTTGTAGCCGGCCGCACCCGCATGCATCCCGAGGACGCGGAAATGTTGTCGCTCCGAGGTGCTCAGCAGGCGACCCTCCAGGCTCGCGAGGCGCAGCATGCGGTCCAGGGCTGGGGTCCAGGCCTCCGCTTCGAACTGGGCCAGACCCTCCAGGAACCAGGTTGGTAGCCCGGTCAGGGCATTCAGTCTGCTCAGCGGGGCCCCCGTCGAGAGGGCGCGAAAGGTCAGGACGTGGGCCAGTTCGTGCGCCACGAATCGCTCGGTGCCGACGACGGATGACACGGTCAGGCCCGGATCGAGGGTGATGCGTTCCTTGAGCGGTTCCGCCTCGCCATTGAACAGGGCTTCCGGGGTCAGAATGATCGGAATCGGGGGACCAGGCGGCACCTCGAAATCTTGCTGAAGACGAGGGTAAACCCGTTCCGCTGCCGTGATCACCCGGCGCGCGGTGCGTGTCAGGCCGGGCGGGAAGTGCACCACGAAGTGAGGGCTGTGCCACACCTGCCAGCCCTCTTTCTGTGGCTCGGCCCCGTGGGCGGCTGGAGCCGTCCACAGCAATGCCAGAGTGGTGAGCAGACTGGCGAGGGGCAAGACCGTGGGGGGCATGCGGCCTCCGGGGCAAGCGCGAGGGGGACTCGGATGGTCCTCCCGATCGTTCCCCTTTGGGGCGGCGGAAATGAGCGCTGTGACAGGCTTTCAAGGGTAATTTTGGGTAAATCTTCGTGAAGGCCTGCTACCTCTCCGGCGGATGGGTATAACGCGATTAAGTTTTTGAAAATTGGATCAAGGAACTGACAAGGGTCAATTTCTCGTCCGTAAACGAAGCCCGTCGCAGCGTGACCACGCCCCGGCGGCAGAACTCAAGGAGCGCGAGGCGTATGCCGGCTGCCAAGATCCTGGTCGTGGATGACGAACCCTCCATCGTCAAAAGCATCCAGTACAGTCTCGAAAAAGAGGGCTACGTGGTGGTCACGGCCCAGGACGGCCAGCAGGCGCTCGAGGTGGCCCGGCGGGAGAAGCCGAACCTGATGGTGTTGGACGTGATGCTGCCCCATCTGGATGGCTACGAGGTCTGCCGGCAGTTGCGCCAGGAGATGCCGATTCCCGTCATCATGCTCACGGCCAAGGGCGAGGAAATCGACAAGGTGGTCGGCCTCGAGATTGGGGCGGACGAGTATGTGACCAAGCCGTTCAGCTTGCGCGAATTGTTGGCCCGCGTGAAGGCGCTGCTGCGCCTGGTGACGCGATACGGGGAACAGAAGCAGGCCCAGCCCGACAAGATCGAAATTGGAGACCTGATCATCGACCTGACCCGGCACGAGGTGACGCTGGGAGGCCGGGTGCTCAACCTCACGCTGAAAGAATACGAGTTGTTGAAACTGCTGGCCCTGAACGCGAACAAGGTGCTGAGCCGCGAGTATCTGATCGAACAGGTGTGGGGCTACGACTTCACCGGAGAAGGCCGCACCGTCGATGTTCACATCCACTGGCTGCGCGAAAAAATTGAAAAGGATCCCAACCACCCCATGCGCATCCAGACGGTTCGTGGCGTGGGCTATCGCTTCGAGCGTCGCACGCGCCCGGCCGAGGTGACCTGAACCCCCGCGCGCGCCCGAGACCACATTTCCATGGTTCGCTCCCTGTACGCTCGCCTGATGTTTTTCCACTTCCTGCTGGTGGGCCTGGCGGGCGCGGTCTTCTGGCTTCTGGCGATTCGCTGGGATTGGCCGGAGCCGCTCTCGCTGATGGTGGTGGCCGGCGTCGCCTGGTTGCTGTCGGCCCTGGTCGTCGGTCTGCTGCTGCATCCCCTGGACCAGCTCCTGCAGGCCCTCCAACGCCTCTCGCAGGGGGTACCCGTGCCTCTGGGGCCCTTGCCTGGGCCGGATGGGGCGGCCTGGCGGCGGGTCCACGAGGCGCTCTTGGCGCGTCTGGCGGCACGCGGCCCGGCGGACGCTGGGCAGGCCTCGGGGCCGGCACTTTCCGAGCCCCGTGGGGGCACGGTCGAACACGGGGAGTTGCGTCCCCTGCCCGCTGCGCTCGGCCTGGTGCTGGACGGCTTGAGTGAAGGGGTGCTGCTGCTGGACCGCGACTTCGAGCCGCTGCTGGCGAACCTCGCGCTGCGCTCGATGGCCACGGCTGAAACCAGTGAGGGCACCGGACTGAGCGGCTATCGCACCGCCTTTCACACGCGCTGCTTCGTGCCGGATCAGCTGGCCCTGATCGAAGACGAGATGCGTCATCATCCCGACCGGCCCCGCACCGACATCATCCAGCTCGAGCGTCCCCGCCAGTTCCTGCGTCGCTACGGGGCACCGCTTCAGGATGACCGGGGCCGGTGCGCCGGCTTTCTGGTCAGCTATCAGGACATCACGCGGGAGGTGGAACAAGATCGGTTGCGGCAGGATTTCATCGCCAACGCCTCGCACGAACTGCGCACCCCGGTGACGTCGGTCAAGCTGCTGCTGGAGAATCTCGTCGAGGGAGCCAAGGACGATCCTGCCGTGGCGGACGAGTTCCTGGCCGATGCCTTGCGGGAGATGGAGCGGATGCACACCTTGGTGAACGATCTGCTCGACCTGGCGGCCCTGGAGTCGGGCCGTGACACCCTGCAGATCGCCCCGCTGGCGATCGCCACGGTGATCGCCGAGGCCGTCGAGACGGTGGCTCCGCAGGCCAAGCAGCGCGAGGTGGCGCTGCGCACCGACCTGCCCGAGACGTCGCTGGACCTGGAGGGGGACGCCTCACGGCTCCGCCAGGTGCTGGTCAATCTGGTGGCCAATGCGGTCAAGTTCACCCCCTCCGGGGGAACGGTGACGCTGCGGGCCTGGGGAGAATCGGAACGCGTCCATCTGGCCATCGCCGACACCGGCATCGGGATCCCCGCCAAAGATCTGCCGCATATTTTTGACCGCTTCTTCCGGGTCACCCGCAACCGCTCTCGCCTTCAGGGCGGCAGCGGATTGGGCCTCACGATCGTGAAACAGGCCGTGGATGCGCACCGGGGCGAGATTCACGTAGAATCGACCGAAGGACAGGGCACCACCGTCTATCTGGCCTTGCCCGTGCGCCAGGCTGTCGCCGATTGACGGCACCCGGGCGTGACGAGGGAGGTTTCTCCTGTTAGAAAAATTCTCTGCTGGCGCGATCCAGGCCCTGAACGCGGCCCGTGAAGAGGCCTTGCGCCTGGCCTTCCACCAGGTCGACACGGACCATCTGTTGCTGGGCTTGCTGCATGAGCAGCGCGGCCTGGCCAATCGTCTGTTGCAGCGCCAGGGGTTGCACGCAAAAAAGCTCCGGCTGGCCGTGGAGCATCTGAGCGGGCGTGGCTACAGCCTGGCACGTCAGGAAGAGCTGGTCTTCGCGCCTGGAACCCTGCGGGTGCTGGCACGACTCAATCAACCCGCACTTCGTCTGGTCGAGAGCCAGGACCTCTTCAAGGCCTTGCTGGAAGAGCCGGATACGGTGGCGCAGCGCCTGCTGGCCCAGCTGGGCCTCGAGCGTGAGCCCTTGCTGGAGGCGTTTCAGGCCCTGGCGGCGCAGAGCGAAGCGGAACAAGCGGCAGAACACGCGGAGGAGCTGCCGCTGCGCCCCAGGCGCTTTGCCCGGCGACTGCTGACGCCGGCGGCCCAGTCCGTGCTCAGTTACGCCTATGCCGCCGCGCGTTTTTATGGGCACACGATCGTGGGCACGGAGCAGCTGTTCACGGGCCTGCTGTACGTGCGCAGCGGGCTTGCCGCCAAACTGCTGGAGGCCCACGGGGTCGACCCCCTGGAGGTGGAGGCCGTGGCCTATCAGGCGATTGGTCGGGGAAGCGGGACGATGCCCGGGCGCTTGAAACTCTCGCGCTGGAGCGAGGAGGTTTGCGAGAACGCCTGGGCGATCGCCCGGGCCGCGGGCCTCGCTCAGGTGGGGACGGGGCATCTGTTGCTGGCCTTGCTGGACCTCGATGTCGGTGGGGCGCTGTTCATCCTCGATCAACTGGAGGTGAGTCTGGTCGCCGTCCGAGATGACCTCGAACAGGCCTTCCGCCGCGCGCCCGGCCAAGCTGAGCCTGACGGATTGGCGGAACCCGGGGAGGACTGGGCCGCGCCCACCTGGTTGGAGGCAGACCAGCCGTGACGCGTTTGAGGCGACATGGCGGGGCGCTGCCGGGCCTGGCGCGCTGGAAGACGGCAGCAAGACCTGCGCTTGGCCTGGGACTGGCCGTGCTGATGCTTGCGCCGGGTTGCGCGCGGGGGGGAGCCTCGCAGGCGCCATCTCGCGACACGGCCGTCGTGGTGTTCGCTCAGGAGCCGGAGACGCTCAATCCCTACCTCTCGCCAATGGCGGTGGTGGGCACCACCGCGGCGGCCTTTCATAGTGGCTTGCTGCTGCTCGACCCGCAGGGGCACTGGTTGCCCGATCTGGCCGAGCAAGTGCCCACGCTGGAGAATGGCGGGGTTCGCCCCGTCGGGGCCGGCATGCACGTGACCTACCGGCTGCGGCGCGGGGTGCGCTGGCACGACGGCAAGCCCTTCACCTCGCGCGATGTCCAGGCCACCTGGCGCCTGCTGATGAACCCGGACTTTCCGGCCATTTCGCGCGCCGGATTCGAGCAGATTCAGCAGGTGGTGCCCCTTGATGCTCATACGGTGCGGCTGGAGTTCCGACGCCCCTACGCGCCTTACGCCGAACTGTTTCCATTCGTGTTGCCCGCTCATCAGCTGGCCTCGGCGTCGCGCGACCTGGCGCGGCAGCGCTGGAATCGGGAGCCGATCGGCACCGGCCCCTACCGCTTCGCGGGTTGGCGCACCGGGGATCGCATCCTGGCCGAGGCCAACCCCGATTATTTCCGCGGCAAGCCGGCGGTGGCGCGCCTGGATCTGCGATTCATCCCGCAGGAGGCCACGTCCTATCAACTGTGGCGCACGGGGGAAGTGGACCTGCTGCAGGGGGCTCCCCCGACGGCCTTCGACGCCTTGCAACGGGAGGCCGCAGAACGCGTGCACGTCAGCCATTCAGGCTCCTGGGAGCATCTGGTCTTCAACCTGTCACGGCCGGTCCTGGCAGACCGACGGGTGCGTCAGGCGATCGCCCACCTGATCGACCGTCAGCAGCTGAATGCCCGGGCCTACGGGGGCTTGATGCAGCCCGCCTGGAGCGAGTTGCCCCCGTCTCACTGGGCTTTCGACCCGCAGGCGGTGAACGCCTATCCCCACGACCCACGGGCCGCTGCCGCGCTCCTCGACGCCGCGGGTTGGCGCGTGGGCCCGGACGGGATCCGGCGGCGCGGCGCGGCCCGTCTCAGCCTCACCTTGCTGACCACGGCCGACAAGCCGGCCCGCTCCCTGGCGGCGCAGATCTGGCGAAAGCAGTGGCAGGCAGCCGGGATCGAACTCACGCTGGAGAAATGGCCGCCCTCCGTGCTGCTGGGCTCGCCTCACGGGCGCCTGGTCGACGGCACCTTCGATCTGGCCTTGCTGGCCTCCATGTCCCGTCCGGACCCCGACACGAGTTTTCGTTGGCGCTCGGACCAGATTCCCCCGCTGGGGCAAAATCGGGCGCGATATCGCAACGCCCGCGTGGACGCCCTGCTCGACGCCGGCCTACGTACCCTGCGACAGCGCGAGCGGGCCGCGATCTATCGTGAAGTGGCGCGTCACCTGCGCCTCGATCTTCCGGTGATCCCCCTGTTATATTGGTCGGGCACGGATGCGACCAGCACGCGGCTGCGCGGATTTCGTCCCAACCCGACGATCCGCGGCAACTTGTGGAACGTCTGGGAATGGAAGTTGGAAGCGCCTTGAACCCGTCACGACCGAACCGGGGCCTCCCGGTCAAGCGATTGTTGCCTGTCGCGCTCGCCTGCGTGCTGCTGGGGACCTTGCTGGGGCTCCGTGCCGACGCCGAGGCGCAGGGCGGCACCTTGGTGGCCGTGGGGGGCGGTTCCGAGAACGTCGAACTGATGCAAGACGTGATTGAACTGGCCCGAGGCCGGGCGAGCAAGGTGTTGATCGTGAACACCGCCTCCGGCAATCCGACCCAGAGCGGAACGGTCTACACGCGGTTCTTTCAGCAAAGCCTCGGGGTGTCTCAGGTCTCGGTGCTGCCCTTGCTCTCCCGCGAGCAGGCCTATGAGCCCACCGTCATCGAGGCGATCGCCCAGGCGGATCTGATCTACGCCACGGGCGGCAACCAGATCCGCCTGGTCCAAACCATCACCGGCACACCGGCCCACGGGGCGCTGCTGGCGGCCTGGCAACGTGGCGTGGTGCTGGCCGGAACCAGCGCGGGGGCCATGGTCTGGGGTCCCAGTTACATCACCTCAGGGGCCAGCGTGCCCGCCTTGCAGCGGGGGATCGGGCCTGGCAGCCTGGAGGTGCGGGATGGTCTGGCCGTTTTGCCCAACGCGATCATCGACACGCATTTCGGGCGAGAAGGGCGCCTGGGACGCCTGCTGCTGGCTGCAGCCCAGACCCCGCGCATGCTGGGCGTGGGCGTGGATGAAGGCACGGCCGCCGTTTTCACCGCCGAGGGGGTGCGGGTTCTCGGCAGTGGGCGGGTGACGGTGCTGGATGTGGCCAAGGCCCGGGTGACCACCCCTGCGCGCGGGCCGGTCTCGATCCGTGACGTGGACCTCCACACGCTCTCCGCGGGCGAGACCTTCCGCTGGCGCCGGGAGAACCAGGAGCGGGCGCCCATGCTGCCAAGCCGGGGCCGAGAACCCCTGGGTGCCACCTCGCTCTGGCTCCAGGGCGGTGATGCCCTGCCGCCCCCCGCCTGGTTTGCCGGACTCGGTAGCTCCTTTCGAGGGCCGTTCTGGCCGCTCCCTGACGAACTGCTGATCCTGGCCGGGCATCTGGCGATGCCGCAAGCCCAGGCCTGGCAGCGCAGCCTGGCTGCGGAGGGACGCACCACCCTGCGCGTGTTGTCAGCCGCGCAGGTGCGCAGCCCGATCTTGCGGCAATATCTGGGCATCGCCGGCGGGGTCGTGCTGCTGGACGATGCCGATGGGTCCCTGGCCAACGCCCTCATGGGGGAACCAGGCCAGTTGTTGCGACAGGCGGCGACCAGCTTGCAAGTGGTGGCGGCGGGCGGCGCCGTCGGCACGGTGGGAGAACCGGCTACGCGGGGGGGCACCGGCTTGCAAGACCTTTCCTCGGGCTTGCGTATCGTTCCCGGGGTGATCACCTCGGCGGACGTGTGGGCGCCCGGTTCGCTGGACCGCCTGGTGGTGGATGCCATGCTGGCCGGTGGCGCGCTGGGGGTCGGCCTGTCGTCCAACAATGGGGTTCGCATCGAAAGCGGACAGTTGCGCGTCTGGGGCGAGACCCCCGCGGTGGTGGTGGAGACGGGGCGCGTCAGCCTGGCCAATCCCGCCCTGGCCAGTGCGCGGGACCTCAAGCTGCACGTGCTGGCCCCCGGGCAGGACCTCAAGTTGTAGCCGACGCCGCGCTGAGCCAGCGGCCCAGGCCGCCCTTCCCCGAGGGGACAGCGGGAAAATCCCGGATGGCCGCGGCCTCCCCCGCGCGCGTCAGGTCTGGCTCAGGTCCGCAGGCGCTGCGCCGCGTCGTATGCGACCTTTTTCGCCACGCCGTGGCTTTGCGCGATCTGGCGGGCCGCCTCGCTGGGCCTCACTCCTTCCGCCAGCAGGGCTGACAGGGCCGCTTCCCAATCGGCGGCAGAGGCTGCCTCGGCGGCCGCCGGCTCGCCGCCACCGACCACCAGAACGAATTCGCCGCGTGGTGCCGACGTCGCAAAGTGGCTTTCCAACTCGCCGATGGAGCCGCGTCGAACCTCTTCGAAGCGTTTCGTGAGTTCTCGGGCGGCCGCGGCGGGGCGCGTTGGACCGAACAAGCCGGCCATGTCCTGCAACGTGTCGAGCAGGCGGTGGGGGGCCTCGTAGAAGATCATCGTGCGGGTCTCCCCCTGCAAGGCCCGCAGCCGCCGCCGGCGCAGCTTGGCTTCGCGGGGCAGGAAACCCTCGAACACGAACCGGGCCGTGGGCAGGCCCGACAGTGCCAGGGCCGTCACGAAGGCGGTCGGGCCCGGCACCGCCGTCATCGGCAGGCCGGCCTCCGCCACCTCGCGCACCAGTCGTTCCCCGGGGTCCGAGATGGCCGGCATGCCGGCATCCGACACCAGGGCGATCGCCTCCCCCTGCTGCAGCCGCCCCACCAGGCGCGCCGCGGAGGCGGCCTCGTTGTGCGCGTGGTGGCTGACCAGTGGGGTGTCGATCCCCTCGGCCCGCAACAAGTTGAGGGTTTCCCGGGTATCCTCGGCCGCGATCACGTTCACGCCCTCAAGGACGGCTTTGGCGCGCGGCGAGAGGTCTCCCCGGTTGCCGATCGGCGTGCCGACGAGATACAAGGTGCCAGGCTCAGGCTGGAAGGTCACGCGCGGGAACTCCCCGGAAAAATGGACAGGGCCAAGGCCGCCCGGTGGCCCGATCATTAAAGCACTGTCAGAGGGTATGTTGGGAGCAGCTTGGAGCGGCACGCTCCATCGCCTGGGCGCCCTGCGGGGCCTGGGGACGATCGCCGGGCGCCCCGGCACCAACCTCGGAAAGGAACGACGGCATGGGTTTCTTCGCTCGCTTCCTGAACGTGTTCAAAGGGTTCTTTTCCGTTTGGGTCGAGGACCTGGAAAAGGACAACCCGGAGATCGTTTATCAGCAAGCCATCAATGAACGGGTGACCCAGCATCAAAAGTTACTGGGCGCGGTGGCGAGCATCGTCACGCTGCGCAACAAGCTCTCCCGAGACCTGCAGGCCCAGCGCAAGGCGCTGGAAGAGGTGACGGCCCAGATCCCCGTGGCCGTGCAGCAGGGGGAGGAAGAAGCCGCTTTGCTCCTGATCGAACGGAAGAATCAGCTCACCGCGGAACTGGCCGAAACCGAACGGGAACTCAAGGAGGTCACGCAGCAGGCCGACGAGGCCAAAGCGGGCCTGGTCAGCTTTCAGGGCGAGATCGAGAAGCTCAAGGCCGAGCGCGATCGCATGCTCGCCAAGCGAGAGCACGCCCGGGCGCGTCTCAAGATTCAAGAACAGCTATCCGGTCTCAGCACGGCCGCAGAAACTCGTGCCCTGGCTGCGGTCCGGGAGAGCATCCACAAACTGGAGGCTCAGGCGGACGTGGCCAGCGAGGTCCAGGGGGCCGGGGTCGATCACAAATTGCGCCAGATCAAGGCCGCGACGACCACCTCCGTGGCACGCAGTGAGTTGGAAGCCCTCAAGCGTCAGATGGCCGCTCAGCAGCAAGCTGGAGCGGAAAAGACCTTGTAAGGGCCTCCCGTGACCGACACCTCCCAGGACATCGTGGCGCTACCGGGCTGGGCCCAGGACCTCCGGCGCCGCTATCTGGCTGGCGAATCCGCGCAGTTCTTGCTTCACGGAAACGTTCATGACCTGGTGCCCTGGCGGAGCGGCTTCGTGCCGCTGCGAACGTTCCTGGCCGAGGGGTTGCTGGCGGCCAAGGAACTGGTCGTCTTCTACGACCCGTCAGAAGGGCTCACGTTTGCGCAGCCCGAGATGAAACGACGCTTCTTGCAACAGCGGGCGACGCTGGCGCTGGCCGATGGTGAGGTCTTCGAACCCGCGGAATTGCCCACGGCGGCCGCCCAGGTTCTGCCATTGCTCGAGCGTTTTTTGCTGGCGCCGGGCTCGCGCTTGGCGCTCGTGATCGACTTTGCCGAGGCGATCGCCCCGGCGGCCGACCTGGCCATGCTGAGTGCCGACGACCGGGTCTGTGTGCTGACCTTGCAACGTTGGGCCAAGGACGCCCGGATTTTGGGCGGTGACAACCTGATCTTGCTGGTCAGCGAGCACGTCGCGGACCTGAATCGCCGCGTCGCAGGCAGTCCGCAACTGGCCCAACTGGTCATTCCACGTCCCCCTGAAGCGGATCGCTGCGCCCTGATCGCACGCCGGCGGAGCGAGGGGGCTTTTGAAAGCGTGCTGGACGATGCGACGCTGGCGCGCATCACCAGTGGGTTGCGCTTCATTCAGATCGACAACATGTTCCGCATGGCCAGGCAATCCGCGTTGCCGGTGGATTTTGCCCTGGTGTCGCAGCGTCGCAAAGAGGTGATCGAGGCCGAGTGCCAGGGCCTGGTGGAGTTGATGGAGGCCCCGCACGGACTGGATGCCGTCGGCGGGCTGGAGGAGCCCAAGGGGGTCTTGCTGGCGGCGGCCCGGGCGATCCGGGAGGGGCAGACGCAGCAGGTGCCGATGGGCGTGATGCTGGTAGGGCCCATGGGAACGGGCAAGAGCTTCTTGGCCGCTGCCTTCGCACGGGAGTCGGGACTCACGTGCCTGGTCTTGAAGAACTTTCGGGAAAAATGGGTCGGGTCCACCGAGGCCAATCTGCAAAAAATTCTGGGCCTGATCCAGACCATGGGCTCGGTCATGGTGGTGGTGGATGAGGTGGAGCGGGCTTTCGGAGGGGAGGATGGCGACTCTGGAACCAGTAGCCGGGTGTTTGCCACCTTGAAGGCTTTCATGGCCGACACGCGTCAGCGTGGGCGGGTGCTCTGGTTGGTGATGACCAACCGCCCCGACAAGCTGGATGTCGATCTCAAGCGGCCGGGGCGGTTTGACCTGAAAATTCCGCTGTTCTTTCCCCATCACCGGGAGGCACGCCGGGCGCTGGTGGAGGCGCTCGTGCGAAAGAATCGACTGCGCTGCGCGACCACCGATGCGCTGGAGCCGTTGAGCCTGCTGGAAGGGTATTCCGGGGCGGAACTTGAGGCCGTCTTGCTGATCGCCGCGCGCTTCGCGGCCCTGGAGGCGCGGGAAGAGATCACGCGCTCCGATGCGGACGCGGCGTGTCGGGATTACATTCCCCACCGCGATCGGGACATGATCGCCTTCATGGAGTTGCTGGCCATCTTCGAATGTTCCAGTCGTCGCTTGTTGCCTCCCTTGTACCGGGACCTGGAGACGTCCGAGCTTCAGGCTCGTCTCACGGCGCTTCAGCAGCGCTTGCGCTTGACTTGACGGACGTTCAGCCCGCAGGGCGCTTGTCGCCGAGCGGACTCCGGCAATTGTCACGAGAATCTCCCGACCCACTTTACAGCGGGCACCACCCGTGCTATTGTTTAAACACGTTTGCGGTGTCGTTAAGGCGCGCCAAACAAATTGCGGGAATAGTTCAGTGGTAGAACACCACCTTGCCAAGGTGGGGGTCGAGGGTTCGAATCCCTTTTCCCGCTCCTCCGACAGCCATCCATTTTGGATGGCTGTTTTGTTTGCGGCTTCGGCTCCCCTTCGCCGCGTCAAGATGCTGTGAATTAGCGCCCAGTTAAGTATAACTTAACGTTTTCTTCAACTTCTGGACGCAACCCCACTCGGATCATCAGCGATAGATTCATCAGGTGCCACGTCAGGGTGGCCCTCGTGTGAAGAGCACCGTGGCGAGTCGCCACGTGATGGAAGGGGACCTGTGATGGCCGGAATGTGGTGCCAGAACGACGTGGCGAAGTCACTCGCCCTGGCGATTCTCTGCGCGACCTGGGTGGCTGGCTGTGGTCGCCCCACGCCCAATTTCGGCAGCCAGACCGCACTCAGCGACAAGGCCGCTCCCGCAGCGCCGCGCAACCCGATCGTGAACGAGGTCTACCAGGAGACCCAACCGGAGATGGCCGAGTCCGATCCGGTCGAAGGCCCTGTCAACCTTCCGCCGATCCCGAAGGCCTCCTCCACTCCGGTCGAGCCGGCCAGCTTGCAGGTGCGCGCCCTGGCCTCGACTCACACCTTGATGCCGGCTCCGAGCATGGGGAATCTCAAAGCCACCGTGATCCGGGCGCGCGTGACCTGGACCCCCGTGAAGGGCGCCGGGGCTTATCGCATCTATTCCCTGGCTTCCCGTGAAGGTCAGGCCTCCGGGGACAAGGGCAAGTTGTGCTACTACCTGCCCCAGTGGATGCCCGTGGCCATCGTCGGGGGCGGGATGGGCGGACTTGGGAATCTCAACGTCGGCCAGGAATACGTCTTCACCGTCGAAGCGCTGGACCGAGCCGGCAACGTGATTGCGGCGGGCCAGGACAACTGCGCGCCGCTCTCTCCACTGGACGTTCCTTACCTGCGTGAGCCAGGCCAGGGGGCGAGCCAGGTGGGGCAGACGCCTTATTTCAAGTGGACCCCTTCTCGGGGGGCGGATGGTTACTACGTCGAGGTCTTCAAGACCGTGCGGGGCGTGCTTCCGTCGTTGCCGATGTGGCGTGGCTTCCGGACCGACACGGACGCCAGCGTCATGATGTATGGCCAACAGATGGACGTCTTCGAAGGCACCCGCCCGATGCAGTGGTCGGTTCCTCTGAATGTCGGTACACGCTATACCTGGACCGTTTGCGCGGTTCGGACGGATACCCATAACATGCACAACGCCAAGGCGATCGCCAAGGCGATCGCTCCGCTCGGTTACTTCGTGCCCTGAGTGCTGCTGATGCTGCTGCCGCATACTCGCCGATGGATGATGGTCGCCCTGACCGGGGCGAGTGTCGTCCTTTCGGCCTGCGGCTCTCGTCAAGAATTCAACACGCCCGCTCCCTCGGCCCTGGGGGCGGCCCCTGCCGCGGAGGCCAAGGGACGAACCTCCGGCGTGACGATCACCGTGATTGACGCCGCGGCCAGGCCGCTGGCAGGCGCCAGTGTGGCCCTGCTGGATGCCGGCGGCGCTTCCGTGGGGCCGGAAATCAAGACCGACGTCGAGGGTCGCGCCAGCTTCCCGAAGGTTCCGCCAGGGAAGGGATACCAGGCCGTGGCTCGCCTGCAGGAACTGCGCGCCACTCACGCGCTGGATGTGGAGAATGAAGCGCCTGTGCTGGTCACCGTGCTGGTGGCGCCGGCCAACGCGCCAAGGGGAACCATCGGGGGCGCGGTCCTGGATGCCGTCACGGGGCGCCCCTTGCACGGAGCCACCGTTTCGGTGGTGGGGATTTCCGGTTCAACCCGTTCCAATGCCGATGGTTCTTTTCTTCTGAAAGCCGTGCCTGTCGGGACTCCCATCGTCTTGGCCCACTTTCCGGGTTTCCGGGAGCAACGGCTCGGGGTGGCCCTGCGGGCTGGTGCTTCGATGCGGGCGGACTTTCGCCTGGTGCCTGCCCGTGATCTGAACCGGTTGGGACACACCTGGATCGCCACCTCGCAGGCCGTCCTGGAACTCGACTCTGCGACCAGTCGACTGGCGCAACTCCGGCGAGGGGCGGGCCAGGTTCGCGTGCTGGCGAATGGTCACCTGTTGCTGGCCACCTCTCAGGGGGTGGAAGAGGTTACCCCGACCGGGACCTCTGTGTGGTCCTACAAGCCGCTCGTGCTCGGTCGCTTGAGTCAGCCACAGGGTGTTCATCGCGCGGCCAGCGGCAACACGTTCATTGCCGATACCGGCAATGACCGGGTCATCGAGGTCTCGTCTTCCCAGCAGGTTCAGCGGACGCTGAAGGTCGATCTGGCTCGCCCGATGAGCGTGGAGCGCCTCGACCTCAGCAAGACCACTCTGGTGGCTGATACGGGCCATCATCGCGTGATCGAAGTCAATGATGCGGGTCGCATTGTCTGGGGCTTCGGGGACGGCGATCTGAGCAATCTCAATCGCCCGACGCACGCCACGCGCTTGCCCAACGGCAACACCCTGGTGACCGACACCGGGAACAGCCGAATTCTGGAGATCACCCCAGACCACCGCCTGGCTTGGGACTTTGGTGGCGACGGCAATCGTGCCACCTGTTTTCTGCCCAATTCTGCGGTGCGTCTGCCGAACGGGAACACGCTGATTGCCGACACGGGCAACCAGCGCGTGATCGAGGTGAGTCCGGCACGCGAGGTCGTCTGGCGGGCTGCGGTCGAAGCGCCCTTGTTCGCCGAACGGTACTGAACGCCCCCCTCCATCGGCATGGTTGGTGTCGCAAGTCCCGCGCCATGTGCGGCCTTATGCCGTGGCTTGACCCTCACGGGGCGACCCGGCGAGCAACCTGGCCTGCCCGGTGCTCGTCGCCACACGATCTGAATCCCGATGCCCTGGGGGGATGCGAGGCCGGCGCGCAGGGGTGCTCTTCTCGGCTGGCAGGGGGGCGCCTGATGCAACCGCCACCCGGACGCGGTTTTGGGGACAGAACGACACCTGAGTGACCGACAGCTGGCCGCCTGGTCGCGATAGTTAAGAAAATAAAAAATAAAGGTTGAATTTAGTTTAAATTCGCGTAAAATAAAAAGACGTCTATCGCTTGACGGGTCGCATTGATAAGTTGGATGGAGTGAAGCTGTGCGCAACGCAATGGGTGCCAAAACCTGGGGGTCTGCTTGCCTGGTCGCGTCTCTCGCTTTGACGGGCTGTGGCGCTGTGCTAGGGGCCGCGCAATCACAAACCAAGCGCTCCGGTCTCGTTCAGCAGGCGCAACGGCGGGGACCCGCCATCAAGCGCCAGGGTTTCACGCCGAAGTGGGTCAAGGACGCTGTTTTCTACCAGATCTTCCCCGAGCGCTTTGCCAACGGAAGCCGGGCCAATGACCCTGCCGGCGCGCAACCCTGGGGAGGAAAGCCTGAATACGAAAACTTTTTTGGTGGCGACCTGGCCGGCGTGAAGGCCAAAATTCCCTACTTGAAGTCGCTGGGGATCAATGCGGTTTACTTCAATCCGCTGTTCAAGGCCAGTTCCAACCACAAGTACAACACCGCCGACTACATGCAGATTGACCCGGCCTTCGGGACCAATGCGGATTTCAAGGCCACGCTGGACGCCTTGCACGCGGCGGGAATCCGGGTTCTGCTGGATGGGGTCTTCAACCATACCGGCGATGACCATCCGTTCTTCCTGGACTGCAAGCAAAACGGTCCCCAGAGCCCCTACTGGAGCTATTACAGCATCTGGGGCTTCCCGGTGGTCACTTCGCCAAAGCCGAATTACAACGCCTGGTGGGGGTTTGGGACCTTGCCTCAATTGACGGCGGCCCGCAACCGGAAGGTTCAGGAGTACCTGTTCGACGTCACCGAGTACTGGACCCGCCAGGGCATCGATGGCTGGCGCCTCGACGTGCCCAATGAGATCGACAACGCGGATTTCTGGCGGGAGTGGCGGCGTCGCGTGCGCGCCATCAATCCAGAAGCCTACATTGTGGGTGAAATCTGGGAGGACGGCTCTCAGTGGTTGCAAGGGGACCAGTTCGATGCGGTCATGAACTATGTGGGGCGTTCCGCCATTCTCGATTTCTTCGCTTACCGCAAATCCAGCGTGGACGACCTTGATGCGCGTCAGAGTTCCCTGCGCCGGCATTATGGCCAGGAGGTGACGGAGGCCAGCTTCAACATCCTCGGCAGCCACGACGTGGCGCGGGTGCGCACCGAGGCCGGCGGCGATCTCGTTCGAACCAAGGAAGCCTTGCTCTACATGTTCACTCAGCCCGGCGCTCCCGTGATCTATTACGGGGATGAAATCGGCATGCTGGGCGGCAAGGACCCGGATAACCGGCGCTGTTTTCCCTGGGAGGAGGCCAACGAGGGCAACGACATGCTGCGCTTCGTGAAGCGGCTGGTGGCGTTGCGCAAGTCCAACCCGGCCCTGCGTGGGGGGGAAGTTCGCACCTTGATGCGTCACAATCACTACCGTCAGTTCGTCTTCGCGCGGGCCGATCAGGGGCAACAGGTGGTCGTGGCGATGAACAGCGGCGACGAAACGCGTGATCTGGCCTTCAGCGTGGGCCAGATCTACCCTGAGGGCACGCGGCTGCGTGACCTGCTCTCGCGGCGGACGGTCACGGTGGTCGGTGGTTCCGTTCGCCTCGACAAACTTGAGGCCCATCAGACTGCCATCCTCGCTCCCGAAACGCGCTGATGGCAGCGGG
Organism: Candidatus Sericytochromatia bacterium; assembly: GCA_035285325.1. NCBI lineage: Bacteria > Bacillati > Candidatus Sericytochromatia > Candidatus Sericytochromatia bacterium. Next base: position 37,451 of record JAYKJB010000120.1, on the reverse strand, counting down.
CCGGCCTCGCGCTGCTGCCTGGGCTCAAGCGAGGAACACCGAGCACCGGGGGGAGTCGTCCGCGCGCGGCCGATCGTTTGATCTGACCGAATCACCACCCAAGGGCCGCCGTCTGGCGGCCCTTGCGTCATCGGAGTCCCGCTCCGCTCCAAGGAAGGCCGGCCAGGGGCTTGTTTGCTCACCCATCCTTCGTGCTATAGTGACACTGGAGCGTTATCAGCTCAGCTGGTGGGACAGCGTTTATCAGCACCTCGCGATGACCTGAACAGCGTCGCAGAAAGGGTGGTTCAACGTGTCCGAACGCGCTCGTGCTCTTCCTTCTCGTCGGCCTGTGCGCCGCGATTCTGCCGGCATCAAGCCGCGCTCACCGTCGATCGAGATTCTCAAGCGAAGCTTGGATGCGGCCGGCGTTAACCGCCGCACGTTCGTCAACGAGACCGGCCTGAGCTACGAGTATGTGTCGCGCATATTCAACAGCAAGGTCAAATTTCCAGCGGTCCGGGAAACGCTTGAGAAGTTCGCCGAAGTGGCCCGGATCGACCCCATGCTGTTCGTCGAGTATCAACAACTCGTCAGCGTCCTGCCCGTTTCGACGCGTAAGCTGTGGGAACGTCTACAGGACCTCGGTCTCAGCCGGCAGGAATTCGCACGCCAGGTCCCGGTCAGCCGCACCTACATGTACGAAATTCTGCGTGGAGATGTCCCATTTCCGCGCAACCCCGAGGTGATTGAGAAGATTGCCACGGCCGCTGGAATGGCGCCGGAAGCCTTCTCCGAGTATCTTGCGCCGGTCCAGGACTGGGCGGACCGCAATCCGGGGGCCATCGAACACGTCTTTATGAACCTGCTGGTATCCAAAATGTTGGTGGCGCGTGGATACGCCGCCCAGGTCTCCTCGGCCCGTCACCTTTCCGATGAGATGCTGAAAATTTTCCCCCCCGATGATCGCTATGAGCCTTGGGTCAGAGAATTGTTTCGCGAAATGGGGAGGCGTGGCCTCGGAGTTCGCCAGGTGGCAGAAGAGGCGGGTGTCTCCGAACAAGACGTGCGCTTGATCGTGATGGGCCAGGTGCAATCTGTGGACCTGCCTCACTGCGTCCAAGCCCTCCAAACCACTTTTGGATTGAACTGAATCTGTGGCCCGGTCGAACAGGGCCGGGCTTGCGTGTCACCATTCCGTGCGATGACTGCCTGAGCTTGGGTGCGCGGTACCTGCCATGCCCACGATCTTGCTGGTTGAGGACAACCCAGACACCGTCGAGTTTCTCTCTCGTCGCCTGCGTGATCGCGGCTACGAGGTGTTGATCGCACGGAACGGCTTGGACGCTCTGCGCATCGCGGAGGCTGAGTTGCCGGCAGCCATTGTGCTCGACGTCAACCTGCCCTTGTTGGATGGCGATGAGGTGGCCCGTAGGTTACGTGGTCAGACGGCCACGCGGGACATCCCGATGGTGTTCGTGACGGCCGAATCGGAAACGCGCGTGATGGACTTGCTGCGCCCCCATCACACCCTGTGTCTGGAGAAAGCCATTCGCAGTCAAATGCTGCTCGACGCTCTGGCTCAGGTTCTCTCGCCCCCTGCGTGAGCCCTGTGGTACCTGGAACACTTGTTCTATGCTACCATGCCTCCAGGCCGGTGTCGGCCGACGTGGTGAGACAGCCCATTGGCCATCATCAATTCTTCCGAGGACCCCATTCCGAAACGGGTGCGTGACACGCTGAGTGCGCCCGTCACGCCGCCCGTGCGTCTATTGACGCCCGAAGTACAACCCGAAGATCAGGCGGAGAATGGTGGCCTGAGACCGCGGCGCTTGGCGGATTATGCGGGTCAGAGCGAGCTCAAGGACGTTCTGCAGGTGGCGATCGATGCCGCGCGTCGTCGCCAGGAGCCGCTGGACCATTTGTTGCTGCACGGGCCTCCGGGCCTTGGAAAGACCACCATGGCCCAGATTGTCGCGGCAGAGATGGGCGTGCCCGTTCGCATCACCTCGGCGCCTGCCCTTGAACGTCCGCGCGATATTGCGGGCTTGCTGGCCACCCTGCAACCGGGTGAAGTCCTGTTCATCGATGAAATCCACCGGTTGAGTCGTCTGGCTGAAGAACTGCTCTATCCGGCCATGGAAGATTTCAGCCTGGATATCACGATAGGCAAGGGACAAACGGCCCGGACGCGTCGCTTGCCGTTGCCTCGCTTCACCCTGATCGGGGCCACCACCCGCGCGGGTGCCCTCAGTGCGCCGCTGCGTGATCGGTTTGGGTTGATTCAGCGCCTCAATTTCTACCGCGAAGACGAACTCGTTGCGATCCTGCATCGGGCTGCCGACATTTTCGGGCTGGTCCTGGAACCTTCCGGGGCTTTGGCCATGGCACGTCGGGCCAGGGGCACCCCCCGCGTCGCGAACCGCTTGCTGAGGCGAGTACGTGACTTTTCCGAAGTGAACGGAGGGGGGGCCATCACGGAGCCGGTGGCGGCTGCCGCTCTCGATCGTCTTGGCGTGGATCCCTCTGGCCTGGAGCCCCTCGACCGCCAGTTGCTCACGGTCATCATCGACCATCACCGAGGGGGGCCGGTGGGGCTCGAAACGGTGGCTGCCGCGCTGGGTGAGGATCCGGCCACCATCGAGGACATTTATGAGCCCTACCTCATGCAGGCAGGCTTCCTGGCCCGCACCCCCCGCGGACGGGTGGTGAATCCCAAGGCCTATGCGCATCTGGGGCTGCCTCACCCGGCTTCCTTTACCCCTTTGTTCTCTGGACGGGCTGAAACGCTCTCGGGCCTGTCGGACCCCTCGAAACTGCTATAATCGGGAATTCAAGCCTACGGCCGGTGAGTGCGCAGCGTCGCGCGCGTGAGATGGCCGGACCTGAAAGGAGCCCCCATGGCGACCAAACCATCCTTTGTCTTTTTTCGAGGCCAGTTTGTGCCCTTCGAGGAAGCCAAGGTGGGGGTGATGACCCACGGTCTGAACTACGGCACTGGCTGCTTCGAAGGAATTCGCGGCTACTGGAATGCCGACAAGAACGAGCTGTTCGTTCTGAAGATGCGGCCGCACTTCGAGCGTCTCCACCAGTCTGCGCGCATCCTGTACATGAACCTTCCGTACTCGGTTGATGAGCTGTGTGAGATCACGCTCGAACTGATCCGGCGCAATGGATTTCGGGAAGATGTTTACATTCGTCCCCTGCTCTACATGGGGGATGAGATTATCGGGGTCCGTCTGCACAAGCTGAATACGGACTTCACGATGTTTGCGACCCCCATGGGCGATTACATCGACACCACCGGCATCAAGGTCGGGGTTTCCAGCTGGCGCCGCTTGGATGACAACGCAGTACCGGCCAGGGCCAAGATCACGGGCGCCTACATCAACTCTGCCCTGGCGAAGACCGAGGCTTACCACAACGGCTTTGATGACGCGATCTTTCTGAATGCGGATGGTCACGTGTCGGAGGGCAGCGCGATGAACCTGTTCCTCGTGCGGCACGGTGAACTGGTGACGCCGGGCGTTCAGCACAACATTTTGGAGGGGGTCACGCGCCGGGCTGTGATGCGGATTGCCCGCGAGGAGCTGGGTATCGCGACGGATGAGCGCTCCGTGGACCGCACCGAACTCTATATCGCGGACGAGATGTTTCTTTGCGGGACGGGTGCCCAGATCTCGCCGGTGACCTCGATTGACCATCGGCCTGTTGGCGGGACAGAGCAAGTGGGACCTGTCACGCGCCAGATCATGGAGATCTACAACCGGGCCGTTCGAGGCAATCATCCGAGTTTCACGGACTGGGTGACGCCGGTCTACATGGGGGCATTGCCGCCTGTGGGCTCCGCGCACTGAGCCCCGCGTCTCGCTGAACGAGGGGGGCGGGGCTCAATTCTTTCCTTCCGGGCGAACGGTGCGTCGCTAAACGTCCTGCTCGATCGAGGCCACCAGCCCGAAGCTGCGCAGACGGTCGCAGTACATTTCGGCGTATTCCAAGGGCGCAGCAATCACCACGGCCACGCCGGTGAGATGGGCCTCTTCCATGATCGAGACCGCTTCGCGCTGGGCGATCTGCGGCACAGACTTCACAATGGATTGGACCACATGCATCATTTCATTGTGGTCGTCGTTGTGAAGCAGAACCTTGTAGGGGTCAAACAGACGTTGCTTGGATTCAACTTTTTCCAGCGGCTTCGTCGTCAACGCGGAACCTCCGGGTGCGATGGGGGGGAGCCAGCGGGTATATACCGACCGGGTGGCCTGGCCGCCTCGTGTCGACCCACCCCCTCAACATACCCGTTTCCGCCTGTCATGTTCGCCTGCCTCCGCCTCCTTCCAGCCCCCCTGCTTGCCCTCTCTGCGGCGGCCTGTGCCCCTATGAACCCCAATTTTGAAACGCTCTGGCGCCCGGATGCCGAGACCTACATGATCGAGGGCGCCGTCACGCGGGGCTATGCCAGTTATCCTCGCGTGGGCTTCGTGCAGGGGGAAGGCAACAGCACCGACCGGGGCAGTTTTCGCATCCTGGGACCCCAAGGGGCTGGACTCCTGGCGACTGGTATTTATGTCCCGAGTGAGATTGTCCTGGTCGATTCCGAAAATCGCTTTAAAAAGACCTTCTCCGTGCGAACACGCTATGGGCTGATCAACGTATTCGCCTGGGACGATATCAACCGCAACGGCATTCGTGACCTGAACGAGAAATTGGGCGGTCAATGGGAACTTCGAAAGCAGGATCTGCGCGGGTGGAGTTTCAACGCGCCGGCCTGGAATCAGTTCAATTTTGCCTTTACCCAGTGAACACGGGACCACGGGGGTGTGGTCCCGAAGGCCTGCTGACGGAGGCTGGTGTTCTCTCGTTGCGGGAGCGGCCGGCCGTGCCTCAGGGGGGCAGAACACGGGGGAGGGGGCTCGCTCCCCGACTGATGCCGGCGCGTCGAGGGCGGCGTGCTTCTCAGGGCGTCCCCGGAGATGGCAAAGTCTCCGTGGCGGCGGGAACGGCTGATACCTCGCGCTTGAGGGCGACCAGCACGTGAGGTTTGTCATCCAAGGTGACCTCGGCCCCGGCGCCATCAGTGGCTCGAATCTCAAGGCCCTCGGGTGTCTGGCGTAGCAAGACCGTGCAGGCTGCCGGGGTGCGCGGGTTCAACTCCATTCGCAGCGGCGGCACCAAGCCTTCCGGGTCGACGCCCCGCAAGCGGAGTTGGGTCTCGATGGCAGAAACGTCGGTAGGCAGATTGCCCGTGCGCTCTTGTAACGTCAGCACGGCGGCTTTCACCATGCCCATGTGTTGCCGCATCTGCAGCTGCAGTTCATCATCGGCCCCCAACTGGCCTGACCACCAGGAGAATCCCCCCAGGGAGCCCAGGAGAGCCACGGTCACGATCAGGTAGAGGCGATACCGCGTCTGATGGAGCCAGGCTGGTCCTTTGGCGTTCCCGCGCGGGGCCGTGCCAGTGGGGGCAGCTGCGCGCTTACCAGCGGCATTCTTGGGCGCTGCCTTTCTGGTGACCGGTAAGCGTGGGCCTGGGGGAGCGCCTTCTTTGGGTCCTTTTTGCGAACTGCGCGCTGTTGCGGCGGCGCTCTTCAGGACGGTGGGTTGGCGTGGTTTGGGTTGGGCGTCCGGGTCTGCACTGGGTGCCGCCACGTCCGGCTTGAAACGACGCGCGTTCGACATTTCCAGGCACATGCCACACATGCCATCCGCCCCGTAATCTCTGCACTTGGCGCAGATGGGAGACTTGCAGGAGACGCAAACGGCTTCGCTCTCGGTGTCTTCGTGATACGCGCAGAGGGCCATCCCGTTCAGTCCTTCCAACAAGTTGCGACCGTATTTTTCCCCGTGTTCGCGACGATAAAACAAGGCCCCGAGCGAGTTTTCGCTCGGGGCCTCAACGGGGGAAGGCTACTTGGCCGGCCGGCTGGACGATTTTTCCTTGATCCGGGTGGCCTTACCTTGCAGGCCCCGGAGGTAGTACAGGCGGGCGCGACGCACGTCGCCCTTGCGAAGGACCTCAATGCGATCGACGCGGGGAGAGTGGACAGGGAAGGTCCGTTCCACGCCGACACCTTGGAAGATGCGGCGCACGACCACGGCGCGGTTCACTCCGGCGCCCTGGAGCTTGATGACGGTTCCTTCGTAGGCCTGGATGCGCTCTTTGCCGCCTTCCCGAATCTTGGCAAACACCTTGACGGTGTCGCCCGGTGCCATATCAGGCACACTTGCCTTCAGGTGAGGCTGTTCGATCGACTTGAGGATTTCGCCGGCGTTGAACTTGGACATGGGACAGGAACTCCTTGGTGGTTCGGGACCGCCAGACGGCGATAAACACAACGGGCTCGACTTGCAGCGTGGAGTCGGGCAGACCGTACTTGAGCGGCCTTCCAACGTACCACGGAACTGGAACTTAGTCCAGTCTTAACGCTGGTGGCAAGCGCGCCCTATGACAGTCGGGTCAGGACGGAACGACTCACGGCCTTGAGGGTGTCAAACACCCCCAAACCTTGATGCGCTGCGGCCGCAAAATGAGGAACTCCCTTGGGATTCAGGGCCCGATTGAGCTCATCGATCGGGCTCACCTGTGGCAGATCGCGCTTGTTCAACTGCAGCACCCAGGGCACTTCATCGGTCTTCAGTCCGTATTCTGCCAGGTTTTCTGCCATGTTGCGCATCGATTCGATGTTCTCGTTCCAGCGGCTGATCTGGGAATCGGCCACAAAAACGATGCCATCGACCCCGTTGAGAATCAGCTTTCGGCTCGCATTGTATTCCACTTGCCCGGGCACGGTATACAGCGCAAATCTGGTCTTGAACCCCTGCACGCTGCCGAGGTCGAGGGAGAGAAAGTCGAAATACAGGGTGCGTTCCGTTGGCGTCGCCAGATTGACCATTTCCCCCCTCACATGAGGAGGCACCTGCTTGTGGATGAACTCCAGGTTGGTGGTCTTGCCACCGAGCCCCGTCCCGTAATAGACAATTTTGCAATTGACTTCGCGGGTGGCGTAGTTGATCAGTGCCACGTCGGGTTCCTCCGATGTCAGGGCGTCTGCTAGAACAGATTGTCGATGGACTGGGAAAGATTCGACAGCGTGGGCTTCTTGTCGGTGTAAAGCGCCTGCATTTGGGAATTGATTCGCTCCAGGGCCTGCATCGTCTTGAACTTCACCAGGCCGATCGTCACGTTGGCACCGAACACCACGGCCAAGGTATCCGTGGTTTCGAGTTGTACCACGAAGATGCTTTCGGTTTTGCCCTGCTGAAACAGGGTCTTGAAGTTCTTCTCTCCGAGGAGCCGTGCCAGGGCTTTGGTCGAGGCAAACGAACCACTGATCAGGGCGGCCAGAGAGAGCGTGTCGAGGGTGCTGGTTTGGCCTTGGGCCGTGATGATCTGCCCGCTCTTTTCGATCAGCAAAACCGCCCGCGCCTGCGTGTCAAGTTGCAACTGGGACGTCAGACTGTTCAGGGCGTGAACCCCTGCCTCCGTGAGGACCAGATTGCCATTCGGTTTCGCCATTCTCAGCCTCCCGAGTGCCCGCTCGAAGAGGACGACGGGGCGGTTGCCGTCAATTCCAGCCAGAGGGCCCGCTGGGGGGCCGTCGCTTCCTCGAGGACGGGCTGGATGACACGCTCCACGAAGGCCGCTCCATACACCCTCGAAATGAAATCCGACATCACGTGAAACTGGGAGCGATAAGCCCCCATCAACTGGGCCTTCGGCCAATTGCCGGGGAGGCTGTCCTGGGGCTTACCAGCGCGCCAGCGCAGGCCGAGCGCTGCCAGACGGGCATCTTCGTTGAGCCGCGCTTCCAGTCCTTCCACCATCTTGACGCCACTGATCGAGGCAAACTGGCTGAACAACTCAGTGGCCACATTGTCGAACAGCTGGCGCAGTTGTTCCTCGGGGGCACACGAAATGCCCAACTGATCCTCGTGGTAAAGGCGGGCAAGTTCTTCAAGCAACTCCAGTTCACTTGCCGCCCAGTCCTTGACCAGGTCACCGTAGGTTTTACCGCTGCCGAGGGTTTGCAACAGCGGTGATGGTTCGGCCTGGTACATCTGCGTGGGATGCAGCCAGGCTCGCGACGAGAAGAATGAGGGTAAGCTCTCGCGCACCTGTCGCCAACGATCCAGTCGCCGGATGCCCTCCTGGGTGATGCTATCCAGTGGTAAGACGTCTGCGGGGGCGGTGGGCGGCATTCCTTCAGCGAAATCGAAGACGCCCGACGTCCACAGGAACAGGTCCGCGGCCACGTCTTCCCCGAAACGTTCGCCCGTGCGTGCCTGCACGAGTTGCCCGTCCACAAAGGTCAGGCTGCCCGTTCGTCCATCCCGTCGCATCGAGAGCGTGCCGGATGCTTTGCCGAGCACGAGAATCTGCAACAAGTCAGGTAGGCTGAAGTCCTGAAGGCTGCCCTCTTTGAGCATGACGGGTTCCTTGTACTGGTGGCCAGGTGGTCAGCGGGCGACTAACAGTTTTTCCGCGTGTCGCCGAGGATGAAGGGAGTCCGGGGGACTGAGCGTGACATGCCGGACAATCGTGCGGAATTCTCCCACCAGCTCCGTCCATGCCGTCTCGTCGAGAAGATAACCTTCATGATAAGCCACGACCCACAGCGGAATGTGCGTGCAACGGGAAAGGAAACGCCGCAGGGCTTCCGCGTATAGCGATGCGGAGGTGAGACTCATCCCGAGGGTTGGGGGGCCCGGGATCATTTCGACTTGGCCGGGTAGGGTCAGGTGGGGATCCCCCTTGAGCCATCCCTCAAACAAGGTGAGGGCCAGAGGATATTGGTGGAAACCAAGGTGGGTGGGAGGATAGCAGAAAAGGAGGTCCGCTTCAACACGGGAGGCCTGCTGATAGGCGTCTCCCCACAGGGCGCGATTCTGGACTCCATTGTTGAATACCCACGCATTGAGCGTTTGTACGTAATGGGAGAAGGCCTGTGAGGGCGTGAGGGGGCTGCCCTTGATTTCGCTGTTTCGCAGAGAGAGCCAGTAACGCATGGTGTAGGCCACAGCGGTAGCTCCCAGGGCACGTTCGGTCACGTCCACGTCACTGGCGGCGAGGTGCGCATTCCAGATACCCAGCCAGATCGTTTCCTCCGGTGTGAAATGCTGGTGGGCCCAGGGGCTGAAACGCGTCGCGATCCGTGGGTCGCGAATGACCTCTTGCCAGGTGTTTAGCCGTTCGGGCGAGACCAGCTTGTCGTTGTTGGCGATCAAGGCCTTGGCCATGCAGTAATGGCCCTCCAGCAGATCCCCGGCGAAGACCCGCTTGCCTTGTCGCTTGAAGTAGCGCGAGATCTGGCATTGGCCGGCAAAGGGTTCGTAAAGGCTTCGAAAACGCAGGTCCTGAAGGGCCTCGTGCAGCCTGCTGGGCATGAGGCGTTTGATTCGTAGCTCCGCCGTCCGCTCCGCCTCCGGGGCGATCGGCGCGTCTTGGTCGAGGGCTTGCCCGATGTAAGGTTCCATTTAGAAATCTACCTGTCGGGAGCGACTGGCGCCGAGGCCCGTTTCTCCCCCGTCAATTTCCACCGTCCAGCGGTATCTCCCCGTGTTCACGGTTTGCCCGAAAATGGCCGTGGGGTCCGTGCTCCATGGGCTGTACCAGCGGAACCCGCCGGCTTCGGACTCGAGCTTGACCCGATAACGCTGAGCCCTCGGATGGGTGGACCAATGGAATGGCACCACCGCTTCCCCGCTCACCAGCAAGGCCATTCCCTCGTCCGGGTACAGCAGTCCATTATAGGCCACTTCAATCGCAGGGACGTCCTTACCCGCCCCCTCGCCCAGTTCAAAAGGGAGGCTTCGCCACTCTGAGATTTCGTTGGGGGGGATGCGGCTGCTATCGCCCTCGCCGCGATAGAGCACCTGTCCTCGGCGTGCCGAGATGTTGGAGAAGGTGTAACGGCCGTTGCCGTCGGTCGCCACGACCCGGCTCTCCCCACCCAACAAAAACACCCGTTTGCCGGCCGCCGGTTGCCCGTTCCAAGTCACCGTTCCTGTCACGATCCCAGGTCCCACGCCTCCCCAGCATCCGTGGACTGTGGCCGCGACGCAGGCCAAGGGGATGAAAGTCCAGAGACCCCGTGGGCCTTGCCTCCAGCGCGTCATGCCGCTGTCCCCCGCCGTGATTCAGAACCGCAGGGTCGATTTGAGCAAGACCGACTCCGAGGTGATGGGGTCCTGGGGATTCGGAAGAAAGATGTCCTCGATCAGTTTTGCTTGCGCGTTGTATTCCAGGATGAGGCCTGGAATGAGTGGATTTTCGAGCGCGACCTGGAGACTGAGACCAGCGTTCTTACCGAGCGCCTGCCCCCCTGGACCGGTGGTGGCCTTGGCATCACGACGCGCAGGGGCGTTGTAAGTGAAATTGTCTACCAGCGCCAGATTGAAGCTGGGCAGGGTCAGACGCTCCCCGAACCATTTGTAGCTGGGAAAGGCGGCCAGCGCGCCGTAACTGAGGACGTCCACACTGCGACCCGGATCGGATGCGGAGAGCACAACACCATTGAGCGCGATGTCGGCAAACGTCCCCCGGATGCCTCCCCCGAATTGCGTGAGCGCGTCATTGGTCACATTGAGTTGCACCGTTCCACCGATCGGCCCTTCTCCACCAATGTCCACCACAGCCGCCGTGTTGTAGGTAGTCTTGACGCGTTGGGTGGTATTCAGCAGTTGTTGCGTGATCGCCTTGTGGTCGGTTTCGAATCCGGCCTTGAGCGAGAACAGGCCCCAACTGGCGTTCACCTGCGTGATCAGAATGTTCGAGTTCAGGCCCCCCAGCACGGTAACGGGGCCGACCGGGGCTTCCACAGCCAGGCCCACGTCGCTGCCGACCCGCAAGGCGGCGGAGTCCGGAGACAGGGCCCCGACGCCTACCAGAAAGTCGCCCGCTTTGAATGGTTGGTCTGAACTGGGGCCGAACCCCACCAGCCAGAGCGGGAAACGCCCCAGATTGACGGTGGCGGCCCCCACCTTGCTGGTCACCCGTGCTCCGCGCAGAGACACCGTATCGGCGGTGGGGGTGCGGCCCAAGGCGCCCGCCATGACCGCCGGCACATCGCCAGAACCGGCCGCTTTCAGGGCGCCTCCGATCGTGGCGTCGTAGGTGGTTTGCTCGGAAACGCTGCCCTTGAAGGTCAACGACAGATTGCTGCCCACGTAGGGGGCTGTTCGGTCTTTGCCCACATCCAGTGTTTCGTCACCGAACAGGGTATCCACTCGCCCCTTCACCGTGACCATTTTGTTGAGCTTGTCCTGAAGGCCCTTCAGGGTTTCATCGCTTCGCTTGAGGCGCTCCTCCACGTCCTGAAGTTCTTTCCTGAACTCTGTGCGCAAACGCTCCAGCGTGGCGCGATCCGTTGAGGTGTGGTCTAACGCCGGTGCGCCAGCTGCATTCGTCTGGGCGGTTGGCAAGGGGGGAGCCGGTTGCACGGACAGCGCGTCCATCCGTTGCATCACCTTGGTCAGGGCCGCCGCCAGTTCGTACCGGCTGACGGTCTTGGCGCCTCGGAAGGTATTGTCGGGAAATCCCTCCATGACGCCATAGCGTTCTGCGAGCTGCTGGATGGCCTTGTAGGCCCAGTGGTCACCGGGCAGGTCTGACATCTCCGAGACACTTGCCGCGAGACCGGGAGCAGCCAGGGACAACCAGCAGGCCAGACCGAGAGCGCCCCGAACCGCTGACGTCCGAGTCTGTTTGCGCGCGGAGATGAAGGGGGAAGGGCACGAACGGGGCCCTGTGGGAGCTGTCAAATCCGCCTCCTGAAACCGGCCGGGAGAGAGGGACAGGTGAACGCTGTCCGCTTCTAAATACCCACAAGCAGGAGAGACTTGACGGTTGCCAGGTGCGCTCAATTGCTGGGAGCAGGGCCTCATTGGCGTCAATGAGGAAGTGCGACCGGCTACCAGTAGCGGATTTTGGGCGGGGAGTAATATTTCTCGCGACGTTGCGCGTGACGCGAGGGCCCTTCCGTGCGCTTGGTCTTGATGCGCTCTGGCTCTTTGTTCGATTTGTCTCGCACGTGCCGCATTCGATTGAAGATCATGCGGATGATCTTGGAACGGTCCAGTTCGTGGATGTTCACGAATTCCATCGCTGAAAACACTGGCGAGGCCAGGGGTTTGCGCAGGACCTTGGCAGACACGGTCACCGATTCCTGCGGCATATGGATGCGGACGGTATAGAGTCCCGGCATCAAAGGTTGGTCCAATGCAGCCATCAGTCCACCGCCACTCAGGTTGACGGTACGGCCGCGTGTTTTCACGATTTCCGCGCCAAACCCTTTGCGGACCGCGCCCCCTGTGATGCCGATCGACTCGAGCACTTCCAGATCCAACTCGCAGGCCAGTCGATAGAACTTGCGTCTTTCCACCGGCGGCGCTGCCTCAATGGGCTCCGTGTGAGCGACCAGCGGGATTTCCACCTCGAGCATGACGAAATGGCCCACCGCGCCCAGATCGAACCGCAATTCCCGCCCGTCCGGGAGTGCCGCTCGCCCGATCAGGCCACTGTAGTGCTGGGCGGCGTAGCGGACGGGTACGCGCATCACCAGGTTGTGACCACGCATCTCGACCACTTCCCCCACCGCCTCTTGCCCCTCGAGGTTCAGGGCGAGGCGCTCTCCCGGGTGAAAGACGAGGTCTTGTTCGCTCATCGAGGTTCCGTCTCAGCGGTCAGGCGGCCAACGGGTCAGGCCGGCTGTACCGGCAGCATCAACCACTGGTTGGGGTAGATCGTGGTCCGGCCCTTCAGCGCGGCCTTGTTCAGCGCCACGATCTCACGCCAGCGATTCGCATCACCCAGCTTCTTGGCCGCAATCGAGTACAGGTTGTCGCCGATGCTGACCATGTAGCCCTTGGACGCCAGCGAGGGCGCCTCCTTGACGGGAGAGGTCTTGATCACCAGACGCTGGCCCGGCCGCAACAGGTAGCCGGTGCCCACCAGATCCTCATTTGCTGCGTAGATCTCGCGCCAGCGCGCGCCACTGCCCAGCAATTCCCGCGAGATCGAATAGAGCGAATCGCCTTGCTGGACGCGGTAGAAGGTGCGCTCAGCTTGCAGTTTGCTCGTCACGGCCACCTTGCGTTGCTCGGAGAAAATCGAGCGCAGCCGAGGGTTCAGCACGAACGCAGACTTGTCCGCAGCCCGTGACACCGTGGGTTCGGCCATCGGCATCACTGCCTGGCTTCGCACGGTTTGCATCGGGCGGGAGAAGGGAAACAGCTGGGGCCCCGTCGCCGCCAGCGCAGGCGGCACGTTGTGGTTAGGCGTCGATACCGGCCGGGCGGCCATCGCCAGCATCAGATTCGGGGCGTGAGGGGTGCCCGCAAAGGCGGGAATTGGCGCGAGGACGGCAGGCAGAGTCGCGATACCGGCCGCCGCAACCTTGGTGACGGCTGGCCCGATCAGCTTGTACCGATCTCTGGGGGCCTGGTCCGCGACGGTTTCACTTACCAGCTCGCAGCCGGACAATGCCGTGCTCTCAATGGTGGAGCCGGCTTGCTCGAGCAACTGCAACAGCAGCGACATCTCGGAAGAGATGTCGTCGAGTTCAGTGGACACGGAATTCGCTTCGACGGGGGAGTCGTTCGCGTCTGCCAACATGGGGCGCCAACCTCTTCAATGATTGATGTGTTCTGCGATGGTGCCAGTTCCGCGGCAGCGAGCCGCAGGTTTTCATCGGAATGCCCCCCGAGGAGGATTTCGGCCCGATCACGCCCAGCATAGAGTTGCGTCAGCGCCGAGGATGTTAAATTGATCACCTCCCGGGCGCTTCATTCCCTATATAACCAGATCGCGCGCTAAATTAACGCCTGGCCATCGTTCGGGATGCCGACGGGTCCGGCGCGCCCCTGCTCCCAGCGACTGCGTGGACGTCTCGCCCAAAGCGTGCGAAGATACGACCGGTCATTTTTCTCATCGCACCCGGCATCGCCGCCCTTTGCCCACGCCTCGACCACCTCACGAGAATCTGACGCCGCCATGAGTCATACCGTTTTCAGCTTGATCGTCGCCTTGGCGATCGCCATCGGCCTTCCCCTCATCATCCTGGCCCTGAACACGGTCTTGGGACCTCGCAAGGTCGGGGCCCACAAGTTCGAGCCTTACGAGTCGGGCATCACGGCCCCGGTTGGCTCCGCGCGTGAGCGGTTTTCGATCAAGTTCTATCTGGTCGCCATCCTTTTCATTGTCTTCGACGTGGAAGCGGTCTTTCTCTTCCCGTGGGCGGTCAATTTCCGTGACCTCGGTCTGTTTGGCCTGGTCGAAATGTTCATCTTTATCGGCGTGTTGTTCGCCGGGTTCATTTACGTGCTGAAGAAAGGGGCGCTCAAATGGGACTAGATTCGCTGGAATCAAGACTGCCCGACGGCGTCATTACGACCACCATCGATGCGGTGTTGAATTGGGGCCGGGAACACTCTTTGTGGCCCATGCCCTTTGGCACGGCTTGCTGCGCCATTGAATTCATGGGGACCGTGTCATCGGCCTACGACATCAGCCGCTTCGGGGCCGAGTTGGTGCGTTTCTCTCCTCGACAGGCCGATCTGATGATCATCGCCGGCACCATCAACTACAAGCAGGCCCCCATCCTCAGGCGCATTTATGAACAGATGGCCTCACCCAAGTGGGTCATTTCGATGGGGGTTTGTGCCAGCAGCGGCGGATTCTACGACAACTACGCCGTGGTGCAGGGGGTGGATGAGATCGTACCGGTTGACGTGTACATCGGGGGCTGCCCTCCGCGTCCCGAAGCCGTGCTGGACGCCATTATGAAGCTCCAGGGCAAGATGGAGGCGGCTTCGGTCAAGGACAAGGGCTATACCGGCGGCGGAGACGCCCTGCCCCAACGGCGTCTCGAAGCCCCCTCTCGCTGACCTTCAGTCAACAAGGCACACCACATGACCATTTCCGGAACCAAAGCCAATCCTGCTGAGGCGCTCGCCGCTCGCTATCCTGGGGTAATCCCGTGCGGGGACGTGCTGGGGGGAGACCTCGCTTTCCGCACCGAGCCGGCGTCCCTGCGCGAGGTCTTGGGTTTTCTGCGAGATGAGCCCGGACTTGAATTCAATTTCCTGATGGACGTCTCCGGGGTCGACTACCTGACGCATCCGACGCCTCGCCCCAAGCGTTATGAGGTGGCCTACCAGCTCTACTCCCTGCGTTGGGGGCACCGGCTGCGCATCCGTGTGGCGCTCAACCCTGGGGAGTCGGTTCCGACCGTGAGTGACCTCTGGGCCAGCGCGGATTGGGGTGAGCGCGAAACCTGGGAGATGTATGGCATCGTGTTCGACGGACATCCCAATTTGAAGCGTTTGCTGACGCATAAGGACTTCGTCGGGCATCCTCTGCGCAAGGATTACCCCACCAAGAAGCGCCAAGCCCTCTCCGAATCGGACACCTTGGTGGACGAAATGGAACAGCGTCTTCGCTTCAAGGGGTTGAAGTAGGGACGAGGAGGTGAACCCCATGCAGATACCGTCACTCGACCAAAAGCCACAGGTCCTTGCCCCTGGCGAGCAGCCACAGTTTTACAAGGACCTGCACACGGAGCTGATGTTCCTCAATCTTGGGCCATCTCACCCGGCCAGCCACGGCACCTTGCGGGCCTTTGTGGCACTCGATGGGGAAACCATCGCGGCGGCGGTGACCGAGATTGGCTACTTGCATCGCGGATTTGAAAAGACTTGCGAGCAGCGCACCTACAACCAGTGCATTCCCTACACCGATCGGCTCAATTACTGCTCGGCCATTCTCAATAACATCGGTTTCGCCAAGGCGGTGGAACGGATGCTCGAGATTGAAATCACGGACCGCTGCAAGTTCCTGCGCGTGATTGTGGGAGAACTGATGCGGATTGTGGACCACTGTATCTGCATCGGCACCAACCTCGTCGATATCGGCGCGTTGACCAACTTCTGGTATCTCTTCAACAAGCGCGAAGAGGTCTACACCATCCTCGAGAAGTTGACGGGCGCGCGCTTGACGAACAGCTTCACCCGGATCGGGGGGTTGTATCGTGATGCTTACGACGGTTTCGAGGCCGACGTTCTTGAGGTCTGCAAGGGTCTGGAACAGGCGGCTGCCGAGGTGCAGGGCCTGGTCGCCAAAAATCGCATCTTTGTGGACCGCACCCAGGGTATCTGCATTTTGACCCCCGAACGGGCCATCTCTTATGGCTTTACTGGTCCGAATCTGCGGGCCGCGGGGGTTCCGTTCGATATTCGAAAGGCGCATCCCTACTACTACTACGACACCTTCGATTGGGAGGTGGCGTTAGGGTCGACCGGCGATACTTACGACCGCATCATGATTCGGTTTGTCGAGATCGAGCAGTCCTTGCGAATCATCCGGCAAGCCGTCAAGCAACTGCCTGGTGGACCGGTCAACGTGGATGACAAGCGGGTGACCCTGCCTCCCAAGGCCGATACCTACCAGAACATCGAAGGCCTGATCAACCATTTCAAGCTGGTGTTCGAGGGGGTCAAGGTTCCGCCCGGTGAGATCTACGATGCCACTGAAGCTGGTAACGGTGAGCTTGGCTTCTACATCGTGTCGGACGGCAGCGGTTACCCCTACCGCATCAAGTGTCGGCCGCCGTGCTTCTACGCATTCAATGCCTTCCACGAGATGATCGAGGGGCACATGATCGCGGATGCCGTGGCGACCTTGGGGTCCATCAATATCATCGCCGGCGAGCTGGAGCGGTAGCCGGGTTCTCAGGAGCGCTTGTCGTTATGGCCTATTCGTTTTCCCCCGAGACCAAGGCGAAGTTCGACCATCTGGTCACTCGCTATCCGCAGAAAAAAGCGGCCTTGATCCCGACGCTCTGGCTCGCCCAGGAAGAGTTGGGTTGGTTGCCGCCCGAGGCACTAGCTTACTGCGCGGAAATGCTGGATCTCCCTCCGTCCAAGGCACTCAGCGTCGCGTCGTTCTACACGATGTTCAATCTGAAGCCGGTCGGTAAATACAAGATTGAAGTCTGCCGGACTCTCTCCTGCGCTATGTGCGGGGCGTTTGAAATTCTGGACCACCTTGAGCAACGTCTGGGAATTCATGTGGGTGAAACCACGGCAGATGGTCGATTCACCTTGATGACCCAGGAATGTCTCGCGTCCTGCGGGACGGGGCCCCTGATGCAGATCAATGGCAAGCGTTATCACGAGAACCTCACGCCCGCCAAGGTGGATGAGATTCTGGCGAGCCTGGCCTAGGAGTTGCAGATGTCTTTTCCCAAAATCCTTTCCGGCAACTGGGGCGTTCCCGACAGCCACCACATCAACGTGGCGATGTCGCGGGGACAGTACGAGGTGGCGGCGGAAGTCCTTCGTGGCGGTAAGTCGCCAGAAGACGTCGTGAACGAGGTCAAGAAGAGTGGCCTGCGTGGTCGTGGCGGCGCCGGCTTCCCTGCGGGCATGAAGTGGGGCTTCCTTCCGAAGGACGACGGCCGTCCCCGCTATTTGGTCATCAACGCGGATGAATCCGAGCCTGGAACCTACAAGGACCGGCGGATCCTCGAGAACGATCCCCACATGCTGATCGAGGGCTGCATCCTCGCTTGTTATGCCATTCGATCCCACGCTTGCTACATCTACGTGCGCGGGGAGTTCTGGCACCAGCAGGCCGTCCTTCGGCAGGCCGTGCAGGAAGCGTATAACAAGGGCTTCCTCGGGAAGTCTTGCTTCGGAACTGACTTTCACCTGGACATCACGGTCCACACGGGGGCCGGCGCCTACATCTGTGGCGAGGAGACCGCCTTGCTGTCTTCCCTGGAAGGCGAACGCGGATACCCGCGGCTCAAACCGCCATTTCCGGCCACCCACGGTTTGTTTCAGTGTCCCACCGTGGTCAACAACGTGGAAACGATCGCCAACGTGCCCTGGATTGTGCGCCACGGTGGAGATGCCTACTCTCATGTCGGTAAGTACGTTGTGGGGCCTGACGGGCGCCCGCAGATCGACTCGCGCGGCACGCGCTTGATGTGCGCCTCGGGGGCGGTCAACAAGCCTGGCGTTCATGAGATTCCGCTAGGGATCAAGCTCATCGACTACATCAACGAGTACTGCGGTGGGGTCAAGGGCGAACTCAAGGCGGCGATCCCGGGAGGGTCTTCCTGCCCGATTTTGACGGCTGAGGAAGTTCACACCGTGGAAATGACCTATGAATCGATGGCCAAGCACGGCACGATGTTCGGCTCTGGCGGATTGATCGTGATTGATCGCGAAACCAGTTTGGTTTGGGCCTTGCACAACCTGCTGCGCTTTTATTCGCACGAATCGTGCGGGCAGTGTACTCCCTGCCGCGAAGGCACGGATTGGCTGTACAAGATTCTCGGGCGCATGCTGCAGGGCAAGGGCACGGAAGCTGACCTCCAGGAGATTCTCGATATCGCGGACAACATGGAGGGACGTACCATCTGTGCGCTGGCGGCCGCAGCCACCATGCCCACGCGCAGTTACATCCAGAAGTTCCGTGAAGAATTCGTCTCGTATTTTGTCAAAGGTGGGCGGCCCGTCGATCGCCGTGGTCGCTACCTACTCTCGCCCGCGCCGGTTGGCGCGGCGCATTAGAACTGAGGACTGGTCATGGCTACCTTCTCGCTCAATGGCAAGCAGGTCGACGCGCCGGATGGGATGAACCTCATCGAGGCGGCCAAGCTTCACGGCGTCGAGATTCCCCACTATTGCTACCACCCTGGTTTGAGCGTGGCAGGCAACTGCCGCATGTGCCTTTGCGAGGTCGAGGGAGCGCGTGGTCCGCAGATCGCCTGCGCACAGCAGGTGAAAGACGGTCTGGTGGTGCGCACGGACACGCCGGCGGTCGAGAAAATGCGCAAGGGGGTGCAAGAGTTCTTGTTGCTCAATCACCCCATCGATTGTCCGATCTGCGACCAGGCCGGCGAGTGTCGTCTGCAGGACTACTACATGGAGTACGGGAAGTACGACAACCGCTCCGACGTCAACAAGGTCCAGAAGGAAAAGGCCCTTGATATTGGACCGATGGTGGTTCTGGACCAGGAGCGCTGCATCCTTTGCACCCGCTGTGTACGTTTCTGTGAGGAAATTTCTGACTCGCACGAGCTGATTGTGAGTGGACGCGGTGACACCTCCGTCATCGAGACCTTCCCGGGCAAACAACTCGACAATCCTTACTCGGGCAACGTCGTGGACGTGTGTCCGGTGGGCGCCCTGACCAGCAAGGATTTCCGTTTCAAGATGCGGGTCTGGTTCATGAAGACGGTCAAGAGCGTTTGCACGGGTTGCAGCCGCGGCTGCAACGTCTTGCTTGATTACAAGGATGAGGTGGCCTATCGTTACCGCCCACGCGCCAATGCTCACGTGAACGGCCACTGGATGTGTGACGCGGGTCGCCTGAGTTACAAAGCCATCCACGAAAACCGACTGTCGCACGTTTCGATTCGCGGTCAGCAGGCGCCCTTCATGGATGCTCTGCGAGAGGTGTCGGGCTTGATGCTGGGCGACCGCCCTGCGGACGCTTACGCGGTCGTCGGTTCGCCGTTCAGTTCGCTGGAGGCGAACCAGGCGTTGTTGGCGCTGGCGGCGCGATTCATGCCGGGGGTCACCCGTCTGGCCTGGGACTCGACCGCGGCTGGGCCACAAGACGACTTTTTGCGCGAGGCGGACCAATCCCCCAACCGAGCGGGGGTGCGCTACCTCGGCTTCGACGGCTCCCGTCAGGCCCTTCTGCAGGCCTTGCAAGGCGGGCGTCTGCAGGTGCTGTTCATCCTGAACAACGACCTGGCTCAGGATGCCGAGGTGGCCGAAGCCCTGCGTAAGGTGCCTGTCCGCATTTACCTGGGCGCTCACACCAATGCGACATCGGCGCTCGCCACGCACGTCCTTCCGGTGGCGACTCACGCCGAGCAGTACGGCAGTTTCATCAATTTCCAGGGTCGCCTTCAGCGGTTTTTCCAAGCGTTCGAGGCACCCGGAGACGCGGTTCCCGAGTGGGAACTGCTCTCCCGGATCGGGCGCGAATTGGATCGGACGTTCGGCTGGGCCGACGTCGAGGAGGTGTGGGCGGACCTACGCGCTGCCCACGCCGAACTGGCCTCGCTCAGCTGGTATGGCATTCCCGACGAGGGCTTCCAGATTCCTTCCCTGGGAGACGTCCAGGCGGCACCGCTCGGTGTTGGTCGTGGGCGCGCCCTGGCCACCTCTTCTTCTCACTGACGGAGCCCTTTCATGTCCCACTGGCTCGACCCCATCATCGCCATCATTCTCAATCTCGTTGTCATCGGCGTGGTCTTGCAGATCGTGCCTTTGCTGATCTGGCTCGAACGGAAAGGGGCTGCGTACATTCAGGATCGACCTGGTCCTGAACGTGCAGCGGTCGGTCCGTTGCGCCTGGCCGGTCTGTTTCACGTGGTGGCCGACGCCATCAAGCTGTTCTTCAAAGAAAGCGTGATTCCGGCTGGCGCGAACCGCTTCTATTACATTGCGGCTCCGGTCATCGTGGTCGCCATTGCCTTTTCGACCATTTGCATCGTGCCCTTTTTCGACACGGTAGACTTCAATCGCGTGGGGCTCTCCGGATGGCCGACCGTGTGGGGGCAGGTGCTGGACATCGACCCAGGCATCCTCTGGTTTTTCGCGATTGCCTCGCTGACGGTATATGGCATCATCTTTGCCGGCTGGTCCAGTAACAACAAGTACTCATTGCTGGGGGCCATGCGTGCGTCGGCCGCGGTGCTGAGCTACGAGATTCCCCTCGGCCTCTCGGTGATCGGCGCCCTGATGCTGTATGGCACGGTGAGCTTGCCCGAGATTGCACGCTGGCAAGGGGCCCACACCTGGGGGATCTTCTTGCAGCCCATCGCCGCCATCATTTTCATTGTCTGTGCCTTTGCCGAAACCAACCGCGTGCCATTCGATCTCGCCGAGTCGGAATCGGAGCTGGTCGCCGGTTATCACACCGAGTACTCTGCGATGAAGTTCGGCATG
The DNA here is from genome assembly GCA_035285325.1 of Candidatus Sericytochromatia bacterium. NCBI lineage: Bacteria > Bacillati > Candidatus Sericytochromatia > Candidatus Sericytochromatia bacterium. Next base: position 16,502 of record JAYKJB010000120.1, on the reverse strand, counting down.
TTCTTTTTGGCGGAGTATTCCGCGATGGTGGTGAGCTCGGCCTTGTTTGCCACCCTTTTCCTCGGGGGCTGGCAGGTGCCCTTCCTCCCGACCGAGACCATCATTGCCCACATCGGGCCCGTCGCCTTCTGGACGTTAGCCGGGGTAGGCACCCTGTTCCTGGCCCTGACGGCCGTGGCGCTCGTCAAGTTTGTGGAGCAAGCCGGACGCTGGAACGACGTTCGTGACTTTGAAGGGCTGTTGATCGCGGGCCTTCTGGCCGGCGGCGCCGTGACCTTCTTGGGCGCGGCCATTGTCGTCAAAATCGTGGCGTTGCCGGTGTGGTTCGCCCCAATCTTCGCCGCGGTGCTGCAATTTCACGTTTTTCTTGCCAAGGTTCTCTTTCTCTGCTGGGTGTTCGTCTGGGTTCGCTGGACCCTGCCGCGCTTCCGGTATGACCAGGTGATGAACCTGGGTTGGCGCACCCTCCTCCCTCTAGCCCTTGTGAACATTCTGCTCACGGGGGTGGTGATCACGGTGATGAAACCATGAGTCACAACGCACCCATTGACCTGTCTCGCTTCGCCCGCGCGGAGTCCTCGGACGCCTTCCCGGTCGCGCCGGACGGTTTTCACGAGCCGGTTCAGACGGTTGACCGCAACATCAACACCCTGGGGGAATCGGTTTATTTGCTGGAGATTGCCAAGGGTTTGGCGGTCACGGCCGGCCACGTGGTCAAGAACCTGATTGGTCTCAAGCCGATGAACACGGTCGGCTATCCTGAGGTGAAGCGCGCGATTCCCGAGGGCTACCGCGGCAAGCATCGCTTGACCACTCGGGTGGACGGCAGCACCAAGTGCGTGGCCTGCATGATGTGCGCCACGGCGTGTCCCGCCGAATGTATTCACATCGTGCCCGCCGAAAGCGAAGATCCCGACATCGAGCGCTATCCGGATCGTTTCGACATCGATCTGCTGGAGTGTGTGTTCTGCGGGATGTGCGTGGAGGCTTGCCCGGTGGATGCGATCCGGATGGACTCGGGCGTTTACTCCCTCACCGCCTTCGACCGCGAAAGCTTCTGGGTGACCAAGGAAGAACTGATGCAGGTCAAGCCTGACCCACATCCCGCCGGCCAGACGTACTGATATCCGGTCTCACCGAAACATCTCAGCAGGAAACCCCCCCCATCATGCACCCGCTCTTCTTCTATCTGCTCTCGGCTCTGGCGATTGTCGCTGCGCTCGCCATGATCACGCAGCGACAGCCCCTGACCGCTGCCTTTTTGCTCGTGGTGAGCTTCTTGGGCTTGGCCGGGCTGTATGCCATGCTGATGGCACCCCTGCTGGCGATTCTTCAGGTGCTGGTCTATGCCGGCGCCATCATGGCCCTGGTGGTGTTTGTCATTATGCTATTGAACGTGCGGGAGGCTGATCTGCCGCACGAACCTCATCTGGCCTGGCACCTGGGTGGCGCGCTGGCTGTGTCGGCCGTGCTTTTCTCCTTGTTGAACTCGGTGATTGCGCGCTTTGTAACTCTTCCCGCCCCCCCGGCCCAACTGGTCGCTCGTTACGGCGCGCACGCTTCCGGTGAGCCGCGCTTCGGTGGCATTGATGCGGTCGGCCTGGAGTTGTTCACGCGTTACACCTTCCCATTCGAAGTCATCTCGATTCTCCTGACGGTCGCCGTCGTCGGGGTCGTGGTGTTGGCCAAGCGCCGAATCTGAAGCAGGAGTCCGTTCATGGTGCCTACCAGCCATTTTCTCATCGTCAGCGCGGCCCTGTTTTGCATCGGGCTCGCCGGCTTTGTTGCCCGGCGCAATCTTTTTATCATCTTCATGTCTGTTGAGTTGATGCTCAATGGCGTGAACCTGAGCTTTTTGGCCTTTGCCCGCCACCTCGGTGACCTCGGCGGCCACATCTTCACCTTCCTTGTTATTGCCCTCGCGGCCGCCGAAGCCGCGATCGGCTTGGCCATCGTGATCCTGATCTTCAAGAATGCCGGCGAAACGGCGGAGAGTGATGCCCTCTCCGTGGACAATTACCAGGCCCTGAAGCACTGAAATCCCAGCTCGTTCGTTTGAGACCACAGAGACACTCGCCATGACTTCCAGCCACCTCGTCAGCCTCGTACCCCTCTTCCCCCTCCTCGGGGCCATTGTGCTGGGCTTGACCGCGCTGTTCTATGCGCACAAGCCGGAGGGGCCCAATAAAACCCTGGTGGCCTTGATTGCTTGCCTTGGTCCTGTGCTGTCTTGCGTGGTGGCGACTCGGTTGTTCCTTGGGCTTTCCGAACATCCTCAGGGTTACGTCCATACGGCCTTTACCTGGTTTTCGGTTGGCTCGCTGCACGTGCCCGTCGAGTTCTGGGTCGACCGCCTGAGCGGTGTGATGATCATGATCGTGACCTTCGTGGGCTCTCTGATCCACATCTACTCGATCGGTTACATGGGGCACGAACGGGGCTTTACCCGCTTCTTCACCTACTTGAATCTGTTCACCTTTTCCATGCTGGTATTGGTGCTCGGCAAGAACATGCCGCTGCTGTTCCTCGGCTGGGAAGGCGTGGGTGCTTGTTCCTATCTGCTGATTGGCTATTACTTCACGGAGACGGAGAAGGCGTTGGCGGCCAACAAGGCGTTCATCGTCAACCGCGTGGGCGACTTTGGCTTCCTGCTGGGCCTCTTTACTTTGTTCTGGTACCTCGGCAGCAAGGGTGTTTGGACGGTTGATTTCGCCACCGTGCGCGACAGCGCCCACCTGGTCGGCCCCTCGATGGCCGCGGTGATTGGGCTGTTGCTTTTCGTCGGGGCCATGGGCAAGAGCGCCCAAATTCCCTTGCACACGTGGTTGGCGGATGCGATGGCGGGTCCAACGCCCGTTTCGGCCCTCATCCACGCGGCCACGATGGTGACGGCAGGCGTTTACATGGTCGCCCGCATGGCCACGTTGTACGACCTGGCTCCGCAGGCCGGCCACCTCGTGTCGGTGATCGGGATGGTGACGGCCATTATGGCAGCCACCATCGCGATCACCCAGCACAACATCAAGAAAGTTCTGGCCTACTCGACGGTCTCTCAGTTGGGCTACATGTTCGCGGCCGTGGGCGCTGGAGCCTACGCGGCCGGTATCTTCCACCTCTTCACCCACGCCTTCTTCAAGGCCCTGCTGTTCCTCGGGGCTGGTGCGGTGATTCACGCGATGCACCACGAGGAGGAGATGGACCACTACGGTGGTTTGCGCAGGAAACTGCCATTCACCGCCACGATCATGCTCATTGGTTGCGTGGCGATCGCCGGCATTCCTCCTTTGGCCGGCTTCTTTTCGAAGGACGCGATCTTGTTTGCTCAGTGGGAGAATGGCTGGCTCTGGCTTTATGGCGTGGGACTTTTCACGTCCTTCCTGACGGCGTTCTACATGTTCCGGATGTGGATCCTGACGTTCACCGGCGCCCCTCGCCAGGCGGACCTGTTTGCCCATGCCCACGAGGGACCATCCGTGATGAACGGACCGCTTGCCATCTTGGCGCTCGGTACCCTGGTGGTCGGGTTCGTGGGGCTCCCGGAGGTGATGGGCGGGTCGGCTTTGGCCGCCTGGCTTGCGCCGGCCGTTGGCGCGCACGCCCACCTGCCGGCAGGGGCCGATGAAGCGACCACGTTATGGTTGCATCAGAAGGAACTTTTGCTGGCTTCCTTTGCCGTGATCGCTGGCGGGTTGGGCATTCTGCTCGCCTATCTGCGCCACGGCAGCCATCGTGCACCCGTGTTCGGGCGGGCCAAGGGCCTGTTTGCGGTCTTCCAGGACCGCTGGTACTTCGACCACGTCTACGACGCCGTGTTGGTGAAGCCCGCCATCCATCTGGTGGGTTGGGGCAACCGTCACGTCATCGAGCCGTTCATTGTCGATGGACTGGTGCGTGTGATCCCCCGCTTCTACCTGGCACTCTCCCAGTCTGTTCAGCTGATCCAGACAGGGGCTGTTCGTGTTTACGCTTACGTGATGCTGCTCGGCACCTTGACCGTGCTCTACGTTGTCCTGACCAAGTGGTCCTTCTGACGAAGGGTTTTCGATGTCGATCTTTCTGACCTCTCTCATTGTCTTTCCTTTACTCGCCGGCCTTGCCCTGATGGTCTTCTCCGGCCGGGAGGACGCGGCCTTTTCGCGTTGGGCCGCGCTGGTCGTCTCCGTGGCCAATGCGCTGGCCTCTTTCGGCTTGCTGGCCGGTATGCGGCCAGGGCCTCACGGGCTCGACCTGTTGGCCTTTGAGGAAAAGCGGGCCTGGGTGGAAAGCTTTGGCATCACTTACTGGCTGCGGGTCGATGGTTTTTCGACCTTCCTGATCGTGCTGGCCGCCGTGGCGACCGCCGTGGCGGTCGCTGCCAGTTGGAATCTGGCCCGTGACCGCGCGCACGTGTACTTCGGCTGCATGTTGATGCTGTCCGGCGCCATGATCGGGGTCCTGGCGGCGGCTGACCTCTTCCTGTTCTACGTGTTCTGGGAATTGATGCTGATTCCGGCGTTCTTCCTGGTCGGCCTTTTCGGTGGACCTGAACGCCGGCCGGCAGTGATCAAGTTTGTGCTCTACACCATGGTCGGCTCCCTGCTGATGCTGGTAGGGGTGGTTTTCCTGGGATGGCAGCACATGCAGGCCCGCGGTAACTGGAGTTTCGCCTTGGATGCGCTGACCGGCCTGCCGCTGGCGGCTGGGCCTCGCACCGCGATGCTGATGTTCCTGACCTTCGTGCTGGCCTTCGGAATCAAGGCGGCGCTGTTTCCCTTCCATACCTGGCTGCCAGCCGCTTACAGCCAGGCTCCCATGCCGGTCACCTTCTTGCTGTCCGCGGTGATGGCCAAGCTTGGTATCTATGGCTTGTTGCGCATCGCCTTCCCGCTGTTTCCGGCCGCTGCCGAACAAGCGGCCTCGGTGCTGGTGGCCCTGGCCGTGACCGGGGTGGTCTATGCGGCCTTCACGGCACTGGCGCAGGACGACGCTCGTTTGGTGGTGGCCTATGCATCGATCAGTCACCTGGGTGTGATTCTGCTTGGCGCTTTCAGCTTCACCCAGCAAGCGGTGGTCGGCTCCGTCTTCCACCTTGTGGGCCACGCCGTCACCACGGGGGCGCTGTTCCTGCTGGTCGGCTTCATGGCCGAGCGTCGCGGCTCTACGTTGATCGCTGACTGGGGTGGTGCGGCCCGTGTGATGCCGGTTTTTGCCACCTTCTTCATGCTGGTGATGCTCGCGTCGGTCGGCCTGCCAGGTTTGTCGGCCTTCGTGGGTGAGTTCATGATTCTGCTGGGCGCCTGGAAGGGCCAGGCGATCCCGACGGCCCTGGCCGCCACCTCCATTATTCTGGGGGCCGCCTACATGTTGTGGTGGTATCAGCGGGCCATGTTCGGCCCCGTCTCGCAGCCCGAGGTGGCTCGCTTGCCCGACCTCAACCTGCGAGAAGGCGCGGCCCTCATGCCGATCGTGGTGGCCGTGATTGTGCTGGGTGTATACCCGCAACCTGTGGTGGCGGCGATCGCCCCGGCCTCCGTGCGTTACCTCGCGACCTTCGGTCTGAAGGCCGACGCGCCTCCCACTGCTTCTCCCAAGTCGCTCAAGGCGCCCGAACGCCACCCCCATTAAATCGAGCACTGACACAGGATCCTCATCATGACCACCCTCGCGCCACTCTTCCCTCTATTTTTGCTGACCGGCATCGCGCTGGTGGCCATGCTGATGTCGGCCATGTTGCGCGATGCGACGCGCGTCGCGTATTTCTCTGCGGCTGGGTTGCTCGCGGTATTGGGCCTCTCGGTTCACCAATGGTCCCAACGCCCGGAGGCGACGAGCCTGTTTGGTGGCGCCGTGACCGTGGATGGGTTCTCCTATTTCTTCTACGTGCTGTTCTCCATCATCGGGATGGTGGTGGTCTTGATGGCCCTGCCTCAGTTCGAGAGCGAAGGGGCGAATCGCGGAGAATTCTACACGCTCATGCTGTTCAGCCTGCTGGGCATGTTCGTGATGGTGTCCTCGGATGACCTGATGACGCTGTTCCTCGGATTCGAGACGATGTCCCTGGCCATCTATGTGCTGGTGGGCTGGCGTCGGCATCTGCTGCGGTCCAACGAGGCGGTTCTCAAGTACTTCTTCCTCGGCTCCTTGGCTGCCGCCATCTTCCTGTACGGCATTGCCTTGATTTACGGGTCAGCTGGCAGCGTCAACCTGCAGTCGATTGGGGCTTCGCTGGTGGCGGCTGACAGCACCTTGAAACTCAACGCGATGTTCACGGCTGGCGTTCTGTTGGTGCTGGTGGGCGTGGCCTTCAAGGTCGCGGCCGTGCCGTTCCACATGTGGGCGCCTGACGTGTACGAAGGGGCGCCTGCGCCGGTGACGGCCTTCATGGCGACGGCCGTCAAGGCAGCAGCTTTCGCGCTGGCCGTGCGGCTTTCCCTTTGTTTCTTTGCCGCTGAGCAATTGCACGCCATCGCGCAGTTCCTGCTCTTTAACCTGGCCGTGTTGACGATGTTCGTGGGCAACATGTTCGCGCTGGTGCAGCGCAATGTGAAGCGAATGCTGGCCTATTCGGGGATCGCCCATACCGGCTACTTGCTGGTCGGTTTGGCGGCCTTGCCTTCACCGGATGCTGGGGCGGCGCTGTTGTTTTACCTCGTGGCCTATGCCTTCACGAACCTGGGTGCTTTGGGTGTCGTGACCTTCCTCGGCGGTCGCGAGGAGGGTCTCTCGAACGTGGAGGACTTCGCCGGGTTGGCCTGGCGCTATCCCCTCGCGGGCATTTGCATGGCGGTTTGCATGTTCTCCCTGATTGGATTCCCGCTCACGGCGGGTTTCTTCGGCAAGTACATGCTGTTTGCCGCCGCCTTGAAGGCCAACATGCTGTCACTGGTGCTGGTGGCGATCGTCAACAGCATCCTGTCGGTTTACTACTACCTGCGGGTGGTGGTGACCATGTACATGCAGCCAGAAACGGATGCAGCGGCTGCTCGTCCTGCATTGCCGGTTGCCACCCAGCTGGTGCTTGGATACACGACGTGTGCCGTGGTGTGGGCCGGCCTGGGTACCTTCAACATCACGCCCTTGCTGCCTGGCCTCTCGCCGTTGGTGGGCAGGGCCGAGGCTTCGATCCAGTCTCTGATCTCGCCCCCCATCCGCCGTTGAGGCCCCGGTCGCTTTACAGCGTGCCTGTGGTCTGGTAACTTGGAACCTGCCATTGGCCCGTGTTTGCCAGCGTAGCTCAGTCGGTAGAGCAGCTGATTCGTAATCAGCAGGTCACGAGTTCGAGTCTCGTCGCTGGCTCTTTACAGCAAACCCTCTCTCCCCTTTTCGGAGAGGGGGTTTTTCTTTTTGCTCGCGGCTCGTGGTCCTGAAGTCCTTGCCCCTTCAGATGGAGAAGCGCTTGGACTCATAGGTTTTGGCGCGTGAAGGCGGCGGGGGGTGGGGAGATGGAACGCCCATCCCTGAGGAGAGCTGGGTGAGGGTTACCGAGGGAGTTGCGGCCAGGGTCAATGCGGGAAACCTGGGAGCCTCTGTCAGGTGGCGGGTATCTAGGTTAAGGTGTGATAAAATTTTGGAGTTCAGTTGCTTTAAACTCGGCGGGCGCTCGGCGCGCTGGACAGCTGCAGGAGGCGGGAATGGTGCGCGCGGTTCGGCTTGTTCAGGCTTCCTGGGTGTTGTCGTTGGCGCTCGCGTTGGGCCTGGGCGGATGCAGTAAGGGACCTGTCGCGCCACTCGTGCGTTCACAGACGGTCGTGCGGCTTGCTGCGGATGAGGGTCGCCCGGTGCTGCAGGGCATTTCGTTTGATGGTCACTTGGCGGAGGCTTTCGTGGGGGAATCCATGCGGCCGATGACCTTCGAACCGGTTGTCGTGGGCGCCGATCCTGCGCGTCTGGTTTATGCCTGGGACTCTGAAGCCTCTTTTGTCGGCTGGTCCAATCAACGCTTGTTTCATTTCTGGCCCACGGCGCCTGGGCGTTACCGTGTGATGTGCGTGGCCGCCACGCGAGACGGACGCGAAGTGGGGCGCCGAGCCGTCACCATCGATGTGCGCCCCGCCCCTCGTCCGCCCCTCTGAACCATGGGGGTGCGCCCTGTGAACGCTCCGATTTTCGGTCGACGCGCAGACGGGTTTCCGGCGGGGGCATTCGTATCACCAGGGCCTGCCCGACTCTAGGCGCACGCCTTGGCCAGCCCCATGATGCCCTCGCGTAGGCGCACGGGGTGTAGGAGGGCGTGATGGTGCTGGTCGCAGAACTGACGGTGATCCCCGCAGGAGGGGTCCAGGATACCCGGCGTTATGTTGAAGCGGCGGTGGCGAAGGTTCGCGCGAGTGGCCTCCTCTTCGAGGTTGATGCGCTGGGCACGACCTTGCAGGGTGAGTTGGATGACGTGCTGCGCGTGGCCCGCGAGGCCCATCGGGCCGTGCTGGCGGCCGGGGCGGGTCGGGTCTTTACCGAAATCCGCCTTGACGAGCGGGCCGGGCAGGCCCTGACGATTGCGCGGGAAACCTTGCGCTATCGGGGGCTGCCGCTCCTGAGAAGTGCGCGGTGAGCGCCGCGACGCGAAGCGCGCTCATCGCGGGAATCTCCGCCCGGACGGCGGGGTATCGGCTGCTACCCCACCCAGCCGATATTGGCCTGGCCTTCTGGGGGCCGACCCGGGCAGCGGCCTTCGCGCAAGCCGCCTACGGTCTGACGGCGCTGCTGGGGGGCGTGTGCGACGACCATTCTCGGCGACGAGCGGTGAATTGGCAGCTGGCTGGGCATGACGATTCGGAACGCCTGGTGGACTTGCTGTCGCGCTTGGTCTGGAGCGCGGATGCGGAAGGACGCCTGTTCAGCTCGTTTCGTGTCGACGCTCGGCAGAGTGAGCCGGTGCGGGTGACGGCAGCCGGGCACGCCCGGCGTCGTTCTGGCGGCTACGACGTCAAGGCGGTCACTTACCATCAATTGGCCTTTCAACCATCGCCGGAGGGCTGGGCCGGGCAGGTGTTTTTTGATGTCTGAGGATCGCGTTGAGGCCTCCGTTTGGAGCTAGACGGCCAGGGGAGTTGCGATGTCTGAATGCGTCCACCCAGGACAGCCCTGCCTGCCGGAAACACGGGAGGGGCAGGAGTTCGGACCGTCGCCCTTCGAGGCGGGGCAGATGCCCCCTCACGGCTCAGGATTTCCCGGAGATGTCCTGGAACGAATCGACCCCTGGTGTTGGCGGATCCCCCGCCGTTTCCGGGCTGGCATGCGAGTCGAGGGGCGCGTATTTGCCTCTGAGCGGCTGCTGCCGGCGATCCTGGCCGACCTGTCCCTCTTTCAGTGCGTCAACGTCGCCGCGTTGCCCGGCATCAGGACCGCCTCTCTGGTGATGCCGGATGTCCATCAGGGCTATGGATTTCCGATTGGTGGGGTGGCCGCCATGGGGCTGAACGATGGGGTCGTTTCCCCCGGTGGGGTCGGCTTTGACATCAGTTGCGGGGTGCGCCTGCTCATCAGTTCGTTGACCGAGGCGGAAATCCGTCCCGAACTCCGCGCGTTGCTGCGAACCCTGGTCGATGCCATCCCGCTCGGCGTCGGGAGTCAAGCCAAGGTGTCCTTGTCTCCTGGGGAACTCGACACCATCCTGCGCGAGGGATTGCCTGCTCTGTTGGTCCGAGGATTGGCTTCGGAGGAGGATTTGCTGGCGTGCGAGATGGGGGGACATTGCCCGGAAGCCGACCCTGACTGCGTCAGCCCTGAGGCCAAAGCACGCGGTCGAGGGCAGCTGGGCAGTCTGGGAAGCGGCAATCATTTTCTCGAAATTCAGGTCGTCGAGCGGGTCTTCCATCCGCCACTGGCCGAGCGATTTGGCCTGGGTCTTGGCCAGGTGGTGGTCATGCTTCATTCAGGCTCTCGCGGCCTGGGACATCAGGTCGCCAGCGATTACATTCGCCTGATGGGCGCGGTCATGGCGCGCGAGGGTATCGTCTTGCCTGACCGCCAGCTGGCTTGTGCCCCGATCGGGAGCAGCGAGGGACGACGCTACATGGCCGCGATGGCGGCCGCCAGTCATTTTGCCTGGTGCAATCGCCAGATGCTCACCGAACAGGTGCGGGCGGCCTTTTTCAGGCACTTCAAGGCCACGCTGCGAACGCTGTACGACGTCTCGCACAACATGGCACGGGTCGAGGGCCACCAGGGCGAGGACGGTCAGCGGCATAACCTGCTGGTTCACCGCAAGGGCGCAACGCGGGCCTTTCCGGCGGGTCACGTTGAGCTGAGTGCGCCATTTCGTGAAACGGGCCACCCCGTCCTGGTGCCCGGTGACATGGGCCGTGCCTCCTACGTGCTGGTGGGCTTGCCGGGCGCCATGGCCCGGACCTTTGGCAGCGTGTGCCACGGCGCTGGTCGACTGCTCAGCCGCACGGCCGCTCGACGCCTGCAGCGCTGTGACCAGCTCGAAGCGCGCCTGGCGGCAGCCGGGGTGATGGTGTACGGTGCCTCCCGGCGGGGAGTGGCGGAAGAGGCGCCCGAGGCCTACAAGGACATCGAGGCGGTGGTGGATGTGCTCACGGGAGCGGGGTTGGCTCGTCGCGTCGCCCGCTTGCGGCCCATCGGGGTGCTCAAGGGCTGACGGCCGCGACGCTGATCAGGCACTTAGCTCGCGGTAGAAGCGCTCGAGTTCCTCCGAGGGCTTGAGACCTTGCAGGGTGTTGAGCGCTTTGCGGAAGTCCCAGTAGGTCAACCTCACGCGATCCGTGCGCGCCTGCTGATGGTGGTGTTTCATCAAGGCCAGGCAGATCGCTTCGTCATCAGGCGCCACGCTGCTTGCATCCTGCAACACCGACTCGGCAGCACGCCCATCGCCGCGGCGCTGGTGATACTCCACCAGCCAGAGCCACGCGGCCCGTGCACGGCCGGCGATCGCTTCCCGCTCAGCGGAGAAGCTTTCTCCCCCCTGCAGGGGGCCCCGGACATGGCGAACGGCTTCGCTGTAGCATCCGGCAGCCGCCGAGGGGTCTGTGGCTTCCAGTCGGGCCGCTTCCGTCACGGCCTTTTCGAAGGCGTGAACATCACAGTAGCTGATCTGCTCCAGCACCAGGCCGCAGCGCTCGTCGTCGGAATACAGAAAACGCGAGGGAGCCCGCGCACCGAGGTCCGGCTCCAGAATCTTGCGCAGGGCCGACCAGGCGGTTCGCAGCCCGTCGGCCGATTGCTCACCGATGGCTTCCGCCAGCGCCGGGCGCGTCAGCCCTCTGGGATACAGCAACAAGGCTTGCAGCAAGTGCTGCGCTCGCTTTCTGGGCCAGGCTTCGATGCGAATGCCGTCGACGCGAACCTCGAAAGTGCCGAGCCCTCGGAGTTCCAGGGACTGGCGTGTCCCAGGGGGGAGGGCGCCCGGTGCCGGACTTTCCGGCGGTGTGGACATTTCGGGTGTCGGCAGCGCTCCTGCTTGGCGGGGGTGCCCCGACTCCGCCGGTAGCCCGACCGAGTCGGGTGGTGGGGAGGGTTGCGCCGAGAGGCTTTCGGCGGCCAGAAGTGGTGCCAACTCCAGCCACACGGCCCGGTCCGGGCAGGTGGCCTGGAGCGAGCCCACGCTGAGACGACGGGCCGCTGTGTAGGCCTCGTGGGCCGCTTCGCGTTTTCCTTGGGCCAGGCAGGCGCTGGCTTGCAGCAAGCGTGCCCTAGCGGCATAGCCCAGGGCCGACAGTTGCGCGAGGCGATCGCCCAGCGCCTGATAGGCCACCTCGGCCCGGGACGCCTCTCCGCGCTGCTGCCAGCTGCGCGCGACGGCCAGCATGAGCCCGGCCCCGTGGAGGTTCAGAGACGGCCAGCCCCCCTCGCTCAACAGCGCCCCTTCGCCTGCCTGGAGCAACACGTCCTCGATATCACCGGCCCCGCCGTGGCGCAGACGAAGCCAGATGAGACGCTCCAGCGGGACCAGGCTGCCCTCCCGCATTCCGGCATCGGCCAGTGCCAGCTGTGACAGCTTGAGTTCCCGTTCCCCCTCCAGCCAGCGCCCGTGGGCGGTGTGCCACTCGGCCAGCGCGATCCGGGCCATGCTGCGATCGAACCAGTCCAGCTGTTCCTGCCAATCCGTGGGGAGACTTCGGAAGAACTGGTCCGCCAGGGCGGCCTCGCCCTCTTCCAGGTGAAGCAGGGCCCGCATGAACTCCGCGAAGAGACGGTAGGCCGGCAGGCGGTGGCTGGTGGCGTGCGCCACCATGGCGTCGAGGTGGCGCAGGCCGAGCACGCGATCACCCCGGTGATAGGCGAGGCTGAAGAGGTTGCGCAGGGCGATGCCGTGGCTGGCGATCAGCTCCACATTCGTGCCGCAGGGCACTGCCAGGACGGCTTCGTTTTCGTGTTGCATGCGCACGAGGTCTCCCTCGCGCTCCGCGAGCGCCGCCTGCAGCAACGCCAGATCGACCCGGTCTTCCTCCCAACCCGCCGTTTGCAAGCGCTGAGCCGCGGTCAGGCGTGACCGGAGCCCCTCGTCGTCTCCCGTGTTCAGGGCCAGGTTCGCCAGCACCACTTGCAACTTGGCGCACAGGGCCTGCTGGTTTCCCGCCTCACTGTGCTGAAGCGCGACCAGGTAGGCCTGACGGGCTGAGTCGTAATCCCCGGTATGCGCCAGCACGTGGCCGCGCCACAGCCACCAGAGCGGAAGATTCTGGGCGGCGTTTTCCGGAAAGGCGCTCAGGCGCCGGGCGATCGTGTCGATCCGGCCGTCGTAGCGCATGGCCGGGAAAATCTGGTGGGCCGCTGCCATCGCCTCGCCCCAGGCATCTGCCGCCAGCGCGTGCGAGAAGGCTTCTTCGGGTTGTTGCCAGCTGATGTGGGCGGTCATGAGCTGCCGGTGCCACTGTCGCAGCTGGTCCGGATGCTCGCAGCGGGTCAGCTCCACACGCAGAAAGTCGTGCAAATAGGCGGGAAAGCGGAAACGCAGCCCACCCTCCAGGCGTTGAATCAGGTGGGCGCGTTCGGCCTGCGCCAGCAGCCCTTCCACCTCCAACTCGGGGCACAACACGTGGGCCGCCGCCGGCGTGATGGTGGTGAGCAGCGCCAGCCGACGTAAAAAGGTCCGCTGTTCCGGGGCGCAGGCGGCGTAGACGTCTTCAGCCAGGTAGGCGGCGATCGCCGTGGGGCCCGCGGCGGCCTCAAAGGCGGACTCAGGAGCCTGATGTCCGCGCGTGAGCAGGATTAGCCCCAGGGGCCAACCCTCCAGCCGCTCTGCCAGGGCATTCAAAGCCGGTTGGTCGCCCCCCCGTCGTGTCAACCAGTCCGCCACCTCTTCAGGCTGCCAATGCAAGGCCTGAGGGCCCAGGATTCTCGCAATACCCTGGGCCTCCAGCTTGGAGAGGCCCAGGTTCAGATGGCGGCGCGAGGCGATCACGCCGCGCAGGTGCGGGGGGCGGCGGGCCAGCAGGTGGACCAGGCTGGCCAGCCAGACGTCTGCTTCTCCGTCCAGGACGTGGACATCATCCAACAACACCACCAAGCCTGCAATGGCATAGGTCTGGAGTTCCTGGGTGAGGGCCAGCCAGATGCCCCGGGCCTCCAGGCCCGGGCCCACCAGACGACCCAGCAGGCCCTCGCCAAATCCTGGCACCTTTTGCCGGATTCCGTGAAGAAGGGTCCGGAACAATCCCACCGTGTCCCAGTCGCCCCCTTCGAGCGACAGCCAGACCTTGAGATGAGAAGCCGGAACCGCGTCGTGGCAATGGCGCAGCGCCACCGTTTTGCCTGAGCCGTGGCCCGCGGTCAGCACCTGCAGTGGCGCCCAATCCGCGAATGGTCGCAGCCAGCGTGCTGGCATCACCTCCGCAGGCGCTGCGGGTGGCGTCACCAGTGAATCGAGGAACCAATCAACGTCGTTCACCCCCCTTTCCTACCCGAACGCCCACCGCTTGTGGCAAGCGGCGGGCGTCGGGCGTGAGGGAAGTCGTTGTGTGTGGATGGAGCAGGAGGGGGGGGGAAGACGGCGTGACCTTCAGCGCGCCGCGGGCCTCAGCGGCGTTTCGGTGCCGGGGTGGATTTGATGCTCGGCTTCACCGTGGGGGCGACCATTGGTTTCGCGGTGGGGGCGACCGTTGGTTTCGCGGTGGGGGTGACCGTCGGCTTCACCGTGGGGACCACGGTCGGCTTGGGGCTGACCCCCGTGGCGCTTGAGGTCAGGAGGCTGGCCATATCCTGGCTGCGGGCAGGGAACTCCTTGGTTTGCACGAACTCGGAGACGGTGGCGGCCTGACCGGCAGCACGCAGGTTCACGTGGAGGAAGGGGGTGTTGGTTTCCGACTGGTGGCAGCCGATGCAGGTGGCGATCGCCAGGCCTTTGCGCGCTTTCTCCGAGACGCCAGGCACCTTCCACTGGCCGACTTCGGTGGAGGAGGCGCTGCCGAGCAGGGCGTTCGGAACGATGTGCTTACCGTTTTCAACAGCCGTCTGGTTGGCCTTGACGAAATTGGCGAGTTCGGCCGAGTTGTTGAGCGATTGTTTCGGCGACTGCTTCACGCTCACCTGGCGCAACATGCCGGAGGCGGCCGAAATTTGAAATTCCCGCAGTTCCCAGGTGAAGTTGAGCGCATTCTCGTTCGTGCGCAGCTGGTTGAGGCTGCTGCCATTCGGCTTGGAGGGGTCGGCGTTGGCGTTGCTGAAGGCATCCGTGATGCCTTGCAGCGTCTGATTGAAGGCGGGCGTTCCGGGGGTCTGTCCGGCGAGGGCGTGCCAGCGGGTGGCCCAGCGCTCCGGGGAGCCGGCCACGCTGAGCGGAATGCCGTACTCGAAAATCACGGTGAAGGGCAGGGAATTGCCAAGGCTGTCGGTCAGGCCGTATACGAAGCGGCCCTCGCCGGCATTGCCGGGCTTGCGCAGGTCGATGCGGTTGACGATCGCCAGCAACCGGAAGGGGGCCTTGGCGAGGTCGAGGCTTTGCCCGCCGCTGGCCTTCAGCCAGGGGGCGATCACGGTCCGGCGGATTTTGCCGCGGGCCGCGGCGACGTCGCCGTTGATGGCCTGATTGCTTTCCCAGGTGCGCAGCCAGTTCAGGGTGAAGACGGCGGGGTTTTGCTTTCCGGCCATCTTGCGCATCAGCGTGCCAAAGTGCCAGGCTCCTCCGGGCGCCGCGCGCAGCTTGTCCTCCACCACGCCAAGGTCGGTGATCATCAGTTCGTTGGCCGGCTTGATCTGCGCCGTGGGAATGGCCTGCAGGGTGCGGTCGGCGGACGATTCGTCGAGCAGGTGTTCCACTGCGTTGGGATGGTTTTCGCCGTGTTGCTCCTGCTCGAAACGCTCAACATCGGCCACCTTGGCGCCAGGGACCGTGACCAGCTGGGCGCGCCCGGCGTTGGGGCTGCAGGCCGCGGTGGCGAACAGGCTGGACAGCAACAGCGCGCGGCCGACCGCCCGCAGGGTGATGGTCCGAAACGCGTTGTCGTTCTTGGTGCTGGTCATGATGCGGTTCCCCTTCCACAAGTCGGAGCGGCTGGGCGACTCCGATTTCACTCACGGGAGGGATATCCAAGACCGGTGTGACAATCGTCTGACAGATTGCCGTGTCAGAGTTTAAGTTCTGGTGAAAGCCCTCGTCCGGGCGGCTTGCAGCCACAGCACCATCAAGATCGCGGCCAGCCCGGTCGCCTGCCAGGCCGCCAATCCGCTGGCCATCCCGCTATAGGCGACGAGCGAGCAACCGGCGGACAGGGCCGCGAATGGCAGCTGGGTCCAGACATGAGCGGGGGTGCTGCAGCCGCTGGCCAGGGCACTCACAATGGTGGTGTCGGAGAACGGGCTGCAATGGTCGCCAAAAGTGGCACCACCGAACACGGCCCCGATCACCATGGTGCTGAGCGTTTGCAAGGCTGCCGGGTCCAGGCCGGCCTGCTTGCCGGCGATCAGGGTCGCGGACAGGGCCAGCGGCGTCAGCAGACCCATCGTGCCCCAAGAACTGCCGGTGACAAACGACATGCCGCAGCCGACCACGAACACCAGCAGCGGCAGCCAGAAAGGGCTTTGGGCCAGACTGAACCAGCCGGCGATCTGCTGAGAGGCGCCCAGGGCTTCCAGGACGCTACCGAGCGTCCAGGCCAGTACCAGCACCAGCAACGCTGGTAACAAGCTGCCGGCTCCCTGGCTGGCTGCCTCGCCGGGCTGGATGCCGCGGTCCCGTGGAAACAGTGCCCAGGCCGCGCCGAGGCCCAGCAGGCTGCCGACCAGCAGGGCATAGGGTCCCCCATCGCCGCCGAAGGCCGTCTGCCAGCCGGCCGCACTGAACATGTCGACCGGCGTGCCGCAGAAGAGCGGGAAACCCAGCAGGATGGCGGGGCTCAGGACGGCCAGGGGGACCAGGACAACCCTTCGACGACCTGGCTTCGTCGCCGCGCTCTCCTCGGGCGCCATGCTCACGGGGCGGCAGGCCCGCATCGCGGCGGGCTCGTAGTCCCAGGCGATCGCCAGCGGAATCAGGAGCAACGTGAGCAGACAGTAAGGATTGGCCAGAATGCTTCCCAGATAAAGCTCATAGGGGGCCAGGGGGAAGGGGGCTCCCTGGAGTCCCT
>JAYKJB010000119.1 GCA_035285325.1 Candidatus Sericytochromatia bacterium | reverse complement strand
GGCTCGTAGTCCCAGGCGATCGCCAGCGGAATCAGGAGCAACGTGAGCAGACAGTAAGGATTGGCCAGAATGCTTCCCAGATAAAGCTCATAGGGGGCCAGGGGGAAGGGGGCTCCCTGGAGTCCCTGGACAATCAGGCTCAACTGCGTCGCAATCCAGGTCGACACCAGCGAGATGCAGGCCACCGGGGAACTGGTGGAATCCACGATCCAGGCCAGCTTTTCCCGGGCGATGCGCGCCCGGTCCACCAGCGGGCGGGCCAGTCGGCCCGTCAGCATGGCGCTGGCCAGGCCGTCGAAAAAGCACAGCAGCCCGACCCCATAGACGCCCAGGAGCAGGCGACGACGCCCTCCTTGCCCGTCCCCCAGGATGCGGCGCAGCAGAGACTCGAAGCCGCCGGAGTGTTCCAGCAAGCCGGCGAAGGCCCCCATCACCAGCGTGAAGCCGATGGCCGCGATGCGCCAAGGGCCCTGGACGGCCGGAAAGAGATGGGCTGCCAGCAATTCCCGGATCGCCCGGATGGGGTCCCCGCCGACCAGCAGCAGGCCGCCGGCCAGGATGCCCAAGGCCAAGCCGACTGTCGCTTGCCGGGTCGTGGCGATCGCCACCAGGGCGACCGCCGCGGGCCACAACGCCCGCCCGATGTGGCCTGGCGGCTGCAACGCCAGGGCGGCGGTGATGGCCAGGGCGCCGGCGGTCACGGTGATGGCGGCCCAGCGGGCTTGTTTCGGGGTCATGGAAGCGCCTCCTGTCGCTTCAGGATTGTAGCTTAGGGGCGCAACTGGCGTTCTACTCAGGGAGCCGCTTAAATGAAGGGTTCCCGTTGCCGGCCTGCTGGCCTGAGGAAAGCCGATGCCCGACGCTCAGACCTTGACCGCGCTGTTTCTTGCGCTGTTGGCCGCTTCCGTCCTGTTGCAGTGGGGCCTCGCCTGGCGCCAGGCGAGCCACTTGCGGCGCGCCCGATCGGTGGTGCCTCCTCGCTTTGCCGCTCAGGTCACCCTGGCGGATCACCAGAAGGCCATCGACTATGCCCTGAGTGGCTTGCGCCTGGGCAGACTGACGGAGGTCTTGGGCCTGGCTTTTCTGCTGGCCCTGTTGTGGGGCGGTGGTTTGGCCTGGTGGCTGAGCACGCTGGGCCACTGGGTGGTGGCTGGCCAGCTGGGGCCGATGCCAGCGGCGATCGCCCTGGTCGTGGGCGTGGTCCTGCTGCAGACGCTTCTGAATCTGCCTTTATCCGCTTATGCGCAGTTTGGCATCGAGGCCCGCTTTGGCTTCAACCGCATGACGTGGCAGACCTTCTTGCTCGACCTCTTCAAGGGGATGCTGCTCCTGAGCCTGCTGGGGGTGCCG
Organism: Candidatus Sericytochromatia bacterium; assembly: GCA_035285325.1. Classification (NCBI taxonomy): domain Bacteria; kingdom Bacillati; class Candidatus Sericytochromatia; species Candidatus Sericytochromatia bacterium. The sequence continues at coordinate 25,239 of JAYKJB010000119.1, read as the reverse complement.
TTACTGGCCGTTGCGCTGTGGCTGATGGGCCATCGTGTCTGGCTGGGCGGGGCCTGGTGGGTGGCCCTCTGGGCGGTGCAGGCCATCTTCACCGCAGGGCTGGCCGTGGCGTTTCCGGTCTGGATCGCGCCGCTCTTCAATACCTTCAAGCCGCTCGAGGAGGGGGCGCTCAAAGCCCGGCTGGAAGGATTGCTGGAACGCTGCCAATTTTCGGCCCAGGGCCTGTACGTCATGGACGGCAGTCGGCGCAGCAGTCATGGCAATGCCTTTTTTGCCGGCCTGGGGCGTACCCGGCGGATCGTGCTGTTCGATACCCTGGTGGCCCGGCTGTCCGAGTCGAATCTGGAAGCCGTGCTGGCCCACGAGATCGGGCACTATCGCTGCGGTCACATCCCCCGGCTGATCGGGGCGGAACTGTTGACCTCCTTCGTCGGCTTCGCCGCCTTCGGGCTCTGGATGGACCACCCGGCGATCGCCGGCAGCCTCGGCATTCCGACGGCGCTGCTGAGCCTGCACGCGGGCCCGCTGACTGACAGTCTGGGCATCATCCTCTTCACCGCGCTCCTGCCCTTCGTCACCTTCCCTTTGCAGCCCTTGTTTGCGTGGTTGCCCCACCGCTTCGAATATGAGGCGGATGCCTATGCGGCGCAGACCTCCTCAGCCAGCGAATTGATGGACGCCCTGGTGGCGTTACACCGCGACAACGCCGCGCCCTTGACGCTCGACCCCTGGTACTCGCGCTTCCACGACTCTCACCCGCCCACGCCGCTGCGGATCGGGGCGCTGGAACGCCTGGCGACGGTCCCAGCGGCGTCGCGGTAGCGGCTGCTGGGCCAGCCAAGCTGGGCAGGAGGCCCCGGTCGCTCCGTCAGAAGCTGATGCCGAAGATCGAGGCGCCCACCGACCAGTTCCGCAGGGTGGTCAGGCCGGGGGCCAGGCTGGCGTCCTGCGAGCGCATGGCCGTGGGCAGCGCCAAGATATCATAGCCAGCGCTGATGGCGAGCATCGGCAGGGGTTGCCAGACAAGGCCGGCGCCCAGGCTCGGCAAGGTGGTCAGACGTGGGTCGATCCGGCCCTGCTGGGTGACGGTCAAGCCATTGCGCCGCTGGTCCCAGTTTCCGGCCAGCAGGGTGGTCAGGGCGGCGTTGGCAAAGGCCCGGAAGCCCAGGGGCAATTCACTGTCGAAGCCCACGCCGTAATGGAGTCCGTGGAACTGAGCCAGGCTGGCCACGGTGGTCAGCTGGCCATTGTTCTGCAGAAACTGGCCCACGGAGGTCGGGAGGTTGCTGTGCCCGCTGAGCGTGCCCAGCCAGCGGTAGCCCAGGAAGGGCCCCACGCTGGGATTGAATTTGCCCAGAAAGTTGATGTCCGCCAGCGTGAAGCGGTATGCCAGGCCCAGGTCCGCATCCAGCAGGGCGCTACCGGCTTCCGTGAGGCCGCTGATGGGAGGGGCTGCCCCGAGCATGTCCGTGACATTCTGGCCGAATCGCAGGCCGTAGGTGTAGCCCAAAGGGCCGATCACCGCCCCGCTTCCCCGCAGAGGGAGCAGCAGGGTCGATTTGCCCGTGGTGGAGGATTCGCCGAATTGCAGGGCCTGGGCGTCCGGTGCGCTGGCCAGCCAGAGAGCCAGGCCCAGCAGCCCTTGGACGGCAGGCCTGCGCAGGCGTGAACCGACAGTTCGGCGGCGAGGAGTGGGGCAGTCGCGCACGGGGGGACTCCGTCAAGCAAGGGAGGACCCTGCCCTCATACCCGCTTGGGTGCGCTCCTATCTGCTGGTCGAGGTTCCGGGAGGGTGATCGTCCGCCGCCTCGCCTCACCGAGTGTCGCGGAGCGGGCTCCTCGGGCCCTCAGCGCACGTCACCGTCCTCGTCGCGACTCCAGAAAACGCGGGTGAATCGCTCCCGTTGCGCGTGGGTGATCCGCAGCGTGCCATCGTAGGCTTTCTGCATCTCCTTTCCGATGCGCTCGGCCAGAAAGGGGGTGATGGTCAGAATGCGCAGGCGGTCTCCTGTTCGCTCGATGCGGGCCAGCCGCGCGAGGGGATTGTTTTGTCGGAGGCGCCATTCGGTGTTGCGGAGCAGCCCGAGGATTGCCCCGTGGTCTTTCGATACCAGGGGGCCCTCGAGGAAGACCTCGCCATCGTACTCGTGGCGTGCGATCTGCGTGCATGCGGGGCATCGGAGCCTGCGGACGCGAGGGTGCCCGGCCAGCCGCGAGGCCCCGATGGCATCGAGCTGCCAGCGTTTGTGGCGCCAGATGGCCTGGCAATCCGTGCAGATGGCCTCGCCGTAGCCGGCCACGTGCGCATGGGGAGTGTCGGGCGGAAACTGACGCGTTTCCGGATAGAATCGGGCGGCGCCCGGGGGCAAATGGTGCTGCCCGCATCCCATCTGATGATCGCTGTGGTGTCCCATGGGGCCTCCTGTCGCCATGGCATCACTGTAACGGGGCGGGCAGCGTCGCCCGACAGAGAAGCGAGAGAAGCCAGCGCTGACGTTCAGCGGCCTCAATGGACGGGGTGTTGGTCGGAGAGACGTTTTTCAGGCCTCAACGGGAGCTGTCATGCTTCGTCAACGCCGGGATCTGTTCCAGGTCAATGGTTATTAAAAGGTTAATACTGATTGCAGTTTGCATTAAGGGCGTGCCACCATGGGGTCGCTCCTGAACCTTGGAGCGGCGCAATCCTTTTCTGGCTTCTGAAAGGCTGCTGACCGATGCGTATCCTGGCTTCCCTCCTCGCCGCCCTCTCACTGGGCGCTTGCGCCCAGGCTCCGACTCCGCTGGCTGCTGCCTCGAATGGCCTTGAGGCGCGCGCGAGTTCTCGCCAGTTCGGTTGGCGCAAGGTGGGGGAGCCTGGGGTGTTGATCACGCCGGAAGGCGTCGAATCCGCCGCACGCGCCAGGGCCGCCGAATGGGCTGAGGACGCCGAGCTGCGCTTTGTGGCCTGGGGCCTGGTCAAGGTGGAGCGCCTATCAGCCGTCAACCACAGCTTTTTCTCGCCGAGTCGGCGCAGTGTGCTGGTGGTGGCCACCTTCTTGTCTGACCAGAACCAGCGCGCCGTCGAGTACAGCCAGCCGGACCTGGTCAAGCCGATGGACGTTCTCAAGCCGCTGGGGAAGACCCTGATCGATGCCAACCGGGCGGTGCTGCTGGCCCAGCCCTATTTTATTCCAGGCAACAACAACCCGTTGCGGATGGTCACGCTGACGCATCCCAGCAAGTTCATTCACGCCCTCTGGAGCGTGGCGGGTGGGGGCAACCTGGTTCACGTCAACGCCGAGACGGGCACGGTGCTGGGTATCATGCCGGTTGAAACCAAGTATCCGGCGGCCTGGCGCGACCAGAGGCGCTGACGCGCTCTTATCGCCATCCCAGACCAGGCGTGGGCGGCAGCCTCACGCCGAACGGAACATGAAATAGACGGCGCCGACCAGGCACAACCCTGCCCACAGGAAGTCCCAGCGGGGGGCCTCGCGCATGTAGGCGATTGCGAACGGCACAAAGACCGCCAGGGTAATGACCTCCTGCATGATCTTGAGCTGGGCCACGCTGTACTGGGTGTGACCGATGCGATTGGCCGGCACCTGCAGCAGGTATTCGAACAGCGCAATGCCCCAGCTGGCGAGGGCCGCGACATACCAGGGAGATGCCGCCTAGTGCTTGAGGTGCCCGTACCAGGCGAAGGTCATGAACACATTGGAGGCCACCAGCAGCAGGACCGTCTGGAAACCGACAGGAAGGTGGGCCAAGGAATCTCCTCCTGAACAACATCCGTTTCGCTTCGCCCCGACGGCCGCCTCCAGGAGAGCTGCGTGGACGTCAGCGGAAGGGCGCCCCAGGCCGCGTGTGCCTCGGGGCGCCCCAACTGGGCGTCGGCCGGTTACCTGGCCGACGCATCGTCTGGTCTGACGGACTTAGCGCCCGCTGAATGGGGCGGGAGCCGGCGCACCACCCGGTGCAGGAGCAGGACCACCACCCGGCGCGGGGGCAGGACCACCACCCGGTGCGGGGGCAGGACCACCACCCGGTGCGGGAGCAGGCGCGCCACCCGGTGCGGGGGCCGGACCACCGCCGGGCCGTCCAGGGCCAGCCGTGGGGCCTGCGGGTCCGCCACCGGGGCCAACAGGGCCTGCGCCGGGTCCGCCGGGCTTCCGCGTCGGTGCAGGCGGCAGACGTTTGTTCGGGCCACCCGGCATCCGCGCTTCCAGTTCGGCCAGGCTCTTCAAGACCTCTTCCCTGACGTCGTAATCGGTCTTGTTGAGCTTAGGAGGATTCTGGAACTTGACCATGCCCATGCGTTCCACAGGCGGGGGGCCAGGCAGCCTGTAATCGTCACGCTTGGGCGTGAAGGTCCAGACTTTGATACCGGAACCTAGCTTGGCGGCGATGGTCAGGTGGACCTTGCGATTGCCGCCAGGGGCCTTTGGCATCGCGCCGGGGCCAGGTTGCGCACCACCCGGAGGCGGGGGTTGCATCGCGCCGGGGCCAGGCTGCGCACCACCCGGAGGCGGGGGTGGCATCGCGCCGGAGCCAGGCTGGGCACCACCCGGAGGTGGGGGCTGCATCCCGCCAGGCGGCGGGGGCGGCGGGGCTTGCAGCAGCGCAAAGTACTTGGGCGGGGGCGGCGCGGCTGCCGCGGGCGCGTCGGTGGCGCCTGGGCCGGCGGCCTGCCCCGCCTGGGCCTGCATCATCAGGAACAGGTTGGAGGCGTGCATGTGAAGGTTGCCGTCCTTGACCCACCAGCTTTGGCGGGGCGACTTGTGCGGCCCGATGTAGTAGGCGGCGGCGTTCTCGTTCGTCAGTTCCGCCACGGCGGTGTCGAACACGACGGTCTTGCCATCGAAGATCTGCTCGCGGCTTTGATTGGCGCGACCCACTTCGGCGAGCAGCTGGTTGTCCTCCGAGCCGGGCATCACATAGGCCTGAAGCTGAGGGGTCTTGCCGCCGTCAAAGTCCGATTGGGCCACATTAACTGGCATCTTGACCGATTGGCCGTCCTTGAACTGAACCTCGACGGCTGCATCCTTGCCGGCTTCGACCGGGACCTTGAGGTTCCCGGCCTCATCGAAGGCCGCCACGATTTTCTGGCCATTGACCAGCACGGATTGAATGTCTTCCTGGGAGAAGGGGGTCTCGATGCCGGCATCGTCCAGGACCTTGAGACCGACGGACGCGAATTTGGCCGCGACGTTCAAGGCATTCTGGGCATCGGCCGTCGAGATGTTGGGTACGGCACAGCCAGGCAACGTGAGCGAGAGGGCCAGGCAAAGGCCCGCGCCGAGCGCCCGATTCTGATGTGACTTCATCGAACGAAGATTCCTCCTGTCGGAAGGGGCGACTGGCGGGTTTCACAGGCCCTGCGACGAGTCCACTGCGGAAGGTCGGGTCGCTCCACCTTTTCCCGTACCCAAGGATGAACTGTCCTTCACCTGTCAGATCGTTCGACCAGCCGGCGCCTCCCGAGCCTCGTTGCCCGCTCTTCAACAGGCGAGCGCATTTGGCGGCGCAGACTCGCAGGCAGCAGGCTCATCAAGGGCCGGAGGTCGATTCACCGGAACCTGCAGCGGGCCCTGCGGGCCCGACACAATCCGTCGAGCCGAGAACGATCACGCCGGCGGAACCGCCGAGGCGATCCCGGAAGCGTTTGATGACGGGCGTGCGGCGCCAGGTTTAGAGAGGGAAGTCCCGTCTCGCCTTTTCGTACTCGCCCAGGCGCCGCTGGTATTCCTTCATCGCTTCGGGATAATGCGCCCGTTCCGCGGGGCGCCCGAGGGCATCGGCGCCGTCAAACAGCAGGGCCGCGGGTGCGAGGAGCAGGCCCAAAGAGCCCCCATAGCGACTGTTCAGCAATTTTTCATTGGCCTTGCTCCAGCTTCCTTTGGGGCGGTCCGGATCACGCGGCGGCAGGGGTTGGCGCAGACCAGCCTGTTCTTCCATCCGGTTCACCCGCTCGTGCAAGGCGTGGAACTTGTCGGAGGCGGCATCGGCCCGCGCCTTGGGATAGGCGTTGTGAAAAAACGCCGCATTGCCCAGCGCGTAGGCCGCGCGTTGGGCGTCCTGGCGGACTCGAGCCGTCGATTGGAGCCAGGAGCGCTTTTCGAGCACCCCTTTGGGCGTTGGCGGGAGGGCGTCCAACGCGGCGATCGCCTGTTCCATCACCAGAATTTGCTCGGGCGTGGGTGGGGTGCTCAGAAAGCTGTCCGCCTCGATCCGGCTCGAAAGCGGCTTGGGCTCCTGCGCGCGCAACTCGGTTGGCGTGATCGGCGCGGGGCGTTGAGTCGATTCCTGGGCGCGAATGGGTTGTGTCACCGTCTGAACTCCTCGTGACCCTTGCCGGGGGTCCCTCTGCCGGCGCCGGTGCATTCCGGTCCTGGGAGGATTGTCGTGTCGGTTGCCCTCACACTTGCGCTCGAGAACCGAACCCGTCAGCAAGGCGGTCTGGCCTGGGTGAAGCGGCCACATCGCGCCTGGCTTCAAACGGCCCTGTCTCCCTCATACCCGCTCGGGTGGCATCCAATCGTTCGCGGCCCCTGTTCACCGTTTGGTGGTCGAAAGGCAGAGAGGGCGATGAACCCCAGGGCGCCCCTGAGCAGAGGAGCGGGCGCCAATCAGGCGATCGCCAGCGCCTTCAGCACGGGGAGGCGCCGATCCAGGAAGGCCTGAGCTTGCCGCTCCAGTTCCGCCAGGTTCTCTTCCGGCGACTCCAGCGTTTTGCCCTCGTGAATCAGGCGTTGTCCCTGCGCGTTGAGGATGTCCCACACTTGCTGGGCGATGGTCGGGGCATCGGCTGCACCGGCCTGCACGGCGGCCAGGAACAGTTGGGGGATGCGCGCCACCATCAGGCCTGCGCCCATCACGGGGGAGACCAGGAAGTTGATATCACCCGCAGAGCGGGCCCGCTCGATCAGGTGCTGGTTCAAGGCTCGACAACGGGCGTGGCCGTTCGCCGAACTCGGCTGCACCGGAAAGAGATGGCCCGCGCCCGTCAGGACCAGGGCCGCCTCGCGCAGCTGCGCCAGGTTGACGTTGGGCAGATCGCGACGCTCCAGCAGTTGTCCCAGCGTCTTGGGGCCGGCACCGTCCTCGAAAAAGGCTGCCAGCAAGGGTTTGTAGAGGCTTTCCAGCAAATTGGCCGGTCCCAGCGCGCCTTGAACGGTCATCGGCACGTCATCCGGATGGCTGGTCAGGACGAAGGCGGCGTCCCGCCACGCCCGTTCAGCCTCCGCCGCGCTGAGGCGGCGTGGGCCCTTGATGAACAGGTCGCGCCGGAAATACTGATTGACCATGTAGTCGCGGACGCTCTGGCGCAGGACCGGGTGAGGAATCTCGGCCAGAATTTTCTGATTCTCGGTCGACAGATTGATCGCATCGAGATGGTCGAGCAAGTGGATGGATCCCGCAAAACTGAGTTTGGCTTCGGACAGGATGTCTGCCGCTTCCGAGAAAGACATCGGGTGCCAGTCCCGGTTGAAATATTCGTGGGCGAGGTAGTTGCGGTCGAGGTTCGCCAGGCTCTTGATCCGATCGGCGGCCACCGGGTTGTTGCGAAAGTAGCCGGCATTCGAGTCCACCAGCCGCTGAGCGAAGGCAATCGCGCCGTTGATACGCCCCGGCATGCCTTGAATTTCGGCCCCTGCCAGATCGGCGTGCAGGCACATCAGGTGACGCACCGGGATGGTCGGCGACCAGCCTGGCGTGGTGTTGTAGCTGACATACAGCACGCCCCCCACCTTCAAATGGCGACGGGCCAGCTCGGCGATCGCCCGGCGATTTTCGGGCGAGATCCAGCTCCACACGCCGTGGAGCCCGATCACGTCGAAGGCCGGCAGGTCATCTCGGGCGGCCAGTTCCGCAAAACTGGCATCCAGCGCGACCAGGTCGGTGCCCGTGATGCGGCTCCAGGCACGGGCCTGGGCCGCATGGGACGGATTGAAGTCCGTTCCCCAGAAGGTGCCGTCCACGGCGGCGGCGTGCATGTTCACGCTCAACCCCTGCCCGAAGCCCAGTTCCAGGTAGTGGAAGTCGTCGGCCTCCGGCGCCGCCAGCCCCTGGCTGAGACAGGCCAGACGCATCAGGGCAGGGGAGAGTTCCCGGTAGTACCCGTGCGTGTAGGTGACTTCGGTGACGTATCCTTCTGTCCAGTTCATGGGCTGGCCTCGCGAGGAGAGGGGGGCTGAGTCCGCAGCGTACCCCATCCCCTCCGCGGGTTTCGGTGATCGGGGTCCAGGGCGGAGTTCCACGGCGCTGGCACGGTGAAGGGGGGCCAGGCGAGGGGCTGGGCCCTCAGCAGAAAGCCCCTCATTTCGGAGGAAATGAGGGGCTCAGGTCAGAGGGGAATCAGACCGGCTGGGCGATCATGGGCATCACCACGTCGCGCTCTTCTTGCAGTTCCTTCAGCGTGGCGTTCATGCGTCCGCGACTGAATTCCGAGATTTCCAAACCTTGGACGATGCTGTATTCCCCGTTTTTGCAGGTGACGGGGTAGCCGTACACGACTCCGGCCGGGATGCCGTAGGAGCCATCCGAGGGAATCCCCATGGTGACCCAATCACCTTCCGGCGTGCCCAGCGCCCAATCGCGCATGTGGTCGATGGCGGCATTGGCGGCCGAGGCGGCCGAGGACAGGCCACGGGCTTCGATGATGGCCGCGCCACGCTTCTGGACGGTCGGAATGAACTGGCCTTCCAACCAGGCCTGGTCGTTGATGGTCTCGGCCGCGTTGGCGCCGCCCACCAAGGCATTGAAGAGGTCCGGATACTGGGTGGCGCTGTGGTTGCCCCAGATGGTCATGTGCGTGACCGCCGAAACGGGCTTCCCGGCCTTCTGGGCCACTTGGGTCAGGGCGCGGTTGTGGTCGAGTCGCATCATGGCCGTGAAGTTCTTGGCCGGCAGGTCCGGGGCGCTCTGCTGGGCAATCAAGGCGTTGGTGTTGGCCGGGTTGCCCACCACCAGCACGCGCACATCGCGGCTGGCGACCTTGTTGAGGGCGCGTCCCTGCACGATGAAAATCTGCGCGTTGGCCTCCAGAAGGTCCTTGCGCTCCATGCCGGGGCCGCGCGGGCGCCCACCGACGAGCAACGCGTAATTCGCATCCTTGAAGGCGACCTCGGGGTCGTCCGTGGCCACCACCCCGGCGAGCAGGGGGAACGCACAATCATCCAGTTCCATGACCACGCCCTTGAGGGCATTCATGGCTTTTTCATTGGGAATTTCCAGCAATTGCAGAATGACGGGTTGGTCCTTGCCCAGCATGTCGCCGTTGGCGATCCGAAAGAGCAGGCTGTAACCGATCTGACCGGCGGCGCCGGTCACGGCGACGCGTACGGGTGCTTTCATGGGCGTTCGCTCCAGTTCTCGAAGGGGGCAACCGCTCCTGATATAGCACACCCGCGCCCCGTTGACGACCGCCCAAACCCTCTGGGAGGCCGATAAACGACCGGTTTCGGAGGCTGCCCCGTCTTTGACCCGGGAATGCGCGCGTCAAATGGATATCATCCAGACAATCATCCAGATGTCATTCGCTTGCGTGCTGTGAATCACGTCATTAAATATATCCATCTCGCATATTCCAAATGAATCAAAAATGTGGAACAATCCCGCCTGACGAAGGAGATTTTAATGCCCATTTCAGAAGAGAAAGCCCTTGAGATTCTTACCGAATTGATCAAGAAGCCTGAAAGCAAAGCGGAAGACGTCGCGCGGATTTGGGGTGAACTGATCGACGTGTACAACCAGCACTTCGCGCCGCCCAGCGAGGAGCCCAAGCGCAAGCGGCGTCGCCGGCGCGCCGTCACCAACCCCAATCTGGGCTGGCCGGCTGGCGTTTCGCGGGCCGAATACAAGGCCTGGAAGGAAGCTCAGGAAGCGAGCGGCGCCACCAACAACCTCAATCCTCAGGAGTACAAGCGCCTGCGCGATGCCGGTCTGGTGGAGACCGTCGTGCTCAAGCCGGTCGAAAAGGCGAGCGTCAACGGTCGCGCCAAGAAGGCACGCTGAACGGGCCGTTCAATCGCTTGGAAGTCGTTTGCTGCTGGCGTCGCTTGGGACGCTGCGAAACTTACCGGCCCCGGTTTTTCGGGGCCGGTTGGCGTTTTGCTGGCCCTGGCCTCCCTCGTCTGGCGCGCGAATCCAACGCTAATCGCCATCCACGCAAAAAATCCAGTCGCCATCCGATGTGATGCCGAGCCGGAGGTCCGTGTAGCCTCCGTAGTCCCGGAAGATCTTGACCTGATTCTGGCCGAAGGTGGGCACCAGGGCTTCCCAGTCCCTGTCATCGGCGTTGCGGGCAAAGGCAGCCGGCCAGACATAGGTTTGGCCCTCCCGTTTCGGTGTCATGCGCAGCAACCGGATCAGGCGGGCGGCAAATTTTTCCCCCCGTCCTTCGCGTTGCCGCCACAAGCTGGCGGGGCGCTTGTCGCCCGTGAAGCTGAAGTCGAAGCGGGGACGACCGGCCACCGCGAGGCGTTCCAGCTGGTCGAAATCGCAGTCTCGCGTGGCCCTGACGATCGCCTGGTGCATGCGGGAGACGGGCGCTGGCAGGCCCGGGGGAGGAAAGGCCGTGATGCCACGGGCTGAGCACATCACCGCCCCGCGGCTCCGCTGCTCGGCTGGCGTGGTTGGCCCCTTCCGAGCCGCTGCGGCAGGGGCGGCGCTGAGCAGAAGACCGACGACGAGAACGAGCCTTGGAAGCGCCCCCCAGCCTGGCAAACCAAGGCCCGTGGACACCTTGGAGGTGTTTTCACGGGCGGTCACACTGAAGTCAGAGTGGCTGGGATTCAATGGAAATCGGGCGAGGGCTCGAAGGAGTCCGTGACGTCAGCGATCAGGGCCCTTCCCCCGCCTTGCTGGAACAGGCTGGCCATGTCCGCCTGCGCCATCACGAGGTGACCGTCTCCCACGGCGCGTCGCTCGGGCAGGCCAGCGGCCGGCAAGATATCTCCGGCCACGGTTCCGGGGGGCTCATCGGAATTGGGATCGAAGTAACGGATGAGAGGACCGTCGAAGCCGCGCAGCGTCCACTGCAAAAGCTCATCCAGGCCTCCCCCGGGCGCTGTGAAGGCAATGATGACGGAGCCCTCTTCGTTGTCCAGACCGGTGAGCACCTCGTTCCAATCGGTGCTGATGCGAGGTTCCACGCCGACGATTGTCGTCAGCATGGCGCGGGTGTGTTCCAACTGGTCCATCGCTTCGCACTCCTTGGTCGGCTCACGGCAGCCCCTCTGGTTGGCTCGCCAGAGGTCCCCGGTTCAAGTACCCCTCGCCTCGTCCGGCTAAACCTGAGCCTGCCAAGCCGCATCGGGCCCTCGGAGAGCGCCGTTTCAGTAGGCTGCCGGGCTCCATTGGGAAGGCCCCCCGCCGCGAATCCGGAGGCTGGCTCGGGACGCAGCGAGGGGCGGACGGCATGACGAGGTCGCTTACTGGGAGGTCACGCGACAGCTGGGGCTGACCAGCGGTGCGCCCAAGGTGAACTGGCCGTCGCGGTGGTCCACCACGACTTCACTGCCGGGAGGATAGGCCCCCGATAGCAGCGCGTCTCCGAGTGGAACCTCGACTTCTCGCTGGATGGCCCGTCGCAGCGGACGCGCCCCGTAGGCGGCATCGAAGCCCACCTCCGCCAGGGCGCGCCGGGCCGCTCCTGTCACGTGCAAGGTGACGTTCTGGGCGAGGAGCTTGCTGCGCGTGTTCTGCAGCATCAGGTCCACGATGCTGAGGATTTCGGACTCGCCCAGCGGACGGAAGACGATGACGTCGTCGACCCGGTTCAGGAATTCCGGCTTGAAACCGGCCTTCAGGGCTTCCAGCGCATTGCCTTTCATCCTTTCCCAGCGCGCGGCCTCGGCGCCTCCGGTCTCCGTCTGGAAGCCGATGCCGCTCTGCGTGCCCACCAGCTTGGAGGCCCCCACGTTGCTCGTCATGATCACTAGGGCGTGGCGGAAGTCCACCGTTTTGCCGTGACCGTCCGTCAGGCGTCCGTCTTCCATGATCTGCAAGAGCAATTGATGCACGTCGGGGTGCGCCTTTTCGATCTCGTCGAACAGCACCACGCTGTAGGGCTTGCGCCGGATGGCTTCGGTCAGCTGGCCCGCCTCGTCGTAACCGACATAGCCGGGAGGCGCCCCCACCAGACGCGCGGCAGTATGGCGTTCGCCGAATTCGCTCATGTCGATCCGGATCAGGGCATCGCCGTCGTGGAACAGTTCCCGCGCCAGCGCCTTGGCCAGTTCGGTCTTGCCCACGCCCGTGGGCCCGAGGAAGATGAAACTTCCGATGGGACGGTGTTCGTCCTTGAGACCCGCCCGGCTGCGTCGCACGGCCCGGGCGATCGCCTGGATCGCCTCGGATTGACCGACCACCCGCTCCGCCAACCGGCTCTCCAGTCCCAGCAGGGCAGCGGCATCTTCCTGGCCGATCTTGCCCGCCGGAATGCCGGTCCACTCGGAGACGACCCGGGCGATGTGGGCCGGCGTGACCCGAGAGTCCCCTCCGCCGCTGGCGCGTGCTTTGAGCGCCTTGAGTTGCTCGACACCCGCCGCAATCTCCTGCTGCAGGCGGGCGGCATCGGTGAAGCGTTCCGCCTCGACGGCTGCCTTCTTCTCCTGCTCCAGCGAGGCCAGGCGGTCGATCAGGGCTCGCTCAGCTTCGTAGGGCGATTCGCTGGCCAGCCGCACCATGGCGCAGGCCTCGTCCAGCAGGTCGATCGCCTTGTCCGGCAGGAAGCGGTCGTTGACGTAGCGAATGCCGAAATCCACCGCGGCATCCAGGCTGGCCTCCTCGATCGTGACCTGGTGATGGGTTTCGTAGGCGCCCCGCAGCCCGGCCAGGATCGCCCGGGCCTGTTCAGGGGTCGGTTCGTCGACCTGGACCGGCTGAAACCGGCGCTCCAAGGCTGCGTCCTTCTCGATGTGCTTGCGGTATTCATCCAGCGTCGTGGCGCCGATGACCCGCAACTCACCCCGAGCCAGGGCCGGCTTCAGGATGTTGCCCGCATCCATGGCGCCTTCGGCGGCGCCGGCCCCCACCACGGTGTGCAATTCGTCGATGAAGACGATCAGCCGGCCGGCCTGGGCACGAATCTCATCGATGGCGCTCTTCAGGCGTTCCTCGAACTCGCCGCGCAGCTTCGAGCCAGCCAGCATGCCGGCCAGGTCCAACGTCAGCACGCGTTTACCCTGAAGTGGTTCCGGCACGGTGTTGCTGTGGATGCGCTGAGCGAGCCCTTCCACCACGGCCGTCTTGCCCACGCCGGGCTCTCCCACCAGAACGGGGTTGTTCTTGGTCTTGCGCACCAGAATGCGAACCAAACGCTCCAACTCGCGCTCGCGTCCCACCACCGGGTCCAGCTTGCCGTTTGCGGCTGCAGCACTCAGGTCCATGGCATAGCGGTCGAGGGTGGGCGTGGCGGAAGCTCCCTTGCGCCCCTCGGGCAGCTCTTCCTCGCCCTCCTGAAACGCCCGCGGGTCGAGGTTCAAGATGCCAAGGCTGGTCGCGCCTTTCGAGGCGCACACGTGGCACAGTTCGATCGCCAGACGGCGACCATTGATCAGTCCGGTCACGCGCATGTGCGCAGGACGCTTTCCGCAGTGTTGGCAAAGCACAGGAGCCTCCTTGTGGCTTTGAAAGGGACCCTCGGGTCAATCCTCATAGTGGCTTAAGTTGAGTGTGCTCACATCATATTTGGACACTCTGGTGTCGTCAATAGACCTTATTGTTAGCGGGCGACTTGCCGCCTCTGCGCGCCTCGTCCGTTCCCTCCCAGACCTGGGAGCGCCTCACCAGGGTTCTTCAGGTCCTGCGTGCTGCTCCGCGCCTGGTGACGATTCGGCCAGTGCCCGCTTCGCCTTCGATTGACAGCACGGGTCGGCTCAGGCATCCTACCGAGGCCACGCAGGAGGTGGGTGTATGCATCGGAGCCGCAACCTTGGTCTCCCCAGCCTGTCCAGCGGGGCAGCCCGATGGGGGAGGCTGGGAGATGGCCTTTCCCTGCTGACGGCTGCCCTGCTCTGCGCCCTCTTTCCTGCTCGGCCAGCCAGCGCCGAGGGGCTTGCGGTGGTGTATCCGCCTAACGGCCATGTCACGACAGCCGAGCGAATCTTCTTGATCGGGACGGCCGCGCCGGGCGACGTCGTGTGGCTCAATGGTCAGCGCGTGCATCGCAGCCCGGGGGGACACTTCGCCCCCAGCCTGCCCTTGGCGGTGGGCTCCAACCTGGTGACGCTCGCGCATCGCGGGCAGACGCTGCAGATGACCGTGGTGCGGAAACCGCAGGAGGTGCCGCTGGCCTCCGGTCCTCACTTCGCGGAGGGCTCGCTCGAGCCGGCGCAAGACCGGGCTGTCCAGCCAGGCGAGGCGGTGCGCTTCGCGGCGGTGGCCCCGCCGGGGGCGCTGGTATCGGTGCATATCGGGGGGCGCACCGTGCCGCTGGTGCCGCAGCCCCCTGCTTCTCGATTGCCCGATAACAAGGCGGGCCTGACCGGCCAGAATGCGCCTGTGGCGGTGACCCGCGTGACCTATGCGGGCGTGGCGCGCTTCGGAACGCCGGGGCGGCTGGGAAAGCCGATCTTTCAGGTGTCGCTGGGCGCTGAGCGGGCGCAGACGCTCGGGTCCGGTTCGCTCGAGGTGATGGCGCCGGAGCGTCAGCCCGTGATCGAGGTGTCGGCGGAAGCGGGCATCACGCGGAGTGGCCCGAGCAGCGATTTTTCGCGCGGGACGCCGCTTCCTCGCGGGACGCGGGCCCTGGTCACCGGTCGAGATGGCCAGTTCCTGCGCCTGGCTCACGGGGCCTGGATCGACCAGCAGGAGACGGTCACCCTGCCGGGCGCTGTTCCCCCTGCGAGCGTGGTGCGCAGCCTGCGCTGGCGGACCCGGGCTGGTCAGACGGAGGTCTTGATTCCGCTGCAGCAAGCGTTGCCGTTTCAGATCGAGGTGGGCGAGCGGGAATTGAACCTGCAATTGCATCACGCCCAGGCTCAGACGGACATCATCCGCACGGATGAGGACCCCCTGATTCGCCGTTTGGACTGGAGCCAGGTCGGCCCTGACCGCATCCGTTACCGTTTCGCCTTGAAGACCCCGCTTCCCTGGGGCTACCAAACCCGCTACGAGGGCACGACCCTGGTGCTCGCCATGCGCCACGCGCCGCCTCTCCCAGCCCACCAGCGCCGCCTCGAGGGGCTGCGGATCGTGCTCGATGCCGGCCATGGCGGCAGCGGCGATCGCGGCACTCACGGGCCCACCGGGGTGCCTGAAAAGGATGTGACCTTGCCGATGACCCGGCGCCTGCGCAGCGAACTCGAGGCGCGCGGGGCGACCGTCGTCATGACCCGCGATGGAGACGAGGAGGTGGGGCTCAAGGCCCGCACCGACATCATCGCGAGCAGCACCCCGCACCTGGCCCTGAGCCTTCATTACAACGCCCTGCCGGATGCGGGTGACGCCGAGAACACGCGGGGATTCGGTGCTTTCTGGTACCATCCTCAGGCCCACGGGCTGGCTCAGGCCATTCATCGACGGGTCACCCAGGACCTGGGGCGCCCCTCCTATGGGGTCTGGTGGGATAACCTCGCCTTGGCCCGCCCCAGTGCGGCGCCTTCGGTATTGCTCGAGATGGGCTTTCTGATCAATCCCGAGGAATATGAGTGGTGTGTCGACGCCCACGAGCAGCGTCGCCTGGCCGAGGCGATCGCCGACGGCGTCGGGGATTGGCTCCTGCGTCCCCGCGAGTGACCTGAATGATCCGCAAGGGGGGCTCCTGGGCTGTCGGGGGAGCACGGGCGGGTCGCAGGGGCTGACGTGGACAATTCAGGGTTAATAAAAGGTAAAGAATTGATAAAGCATTGGGTGGGGCTTGCTACACTGAGGCTGCCGCCGTCGCCCTGACCGCCTGGGCGTCGGCCGGGCATCGTCTCGGAGGAGAAGCCATTGAAACCCTTGATCCCCGCCGTCATCCTGACGACTCTTGCCCTGGTGGGCTGTGGCGTTGCCCGCCCTGGTAGCCTGCCGGCTGCCCCTCGCATGGCCCAGGTCCAGGCCAAGTCCACCGGCCTGATCACGCAGTTGCTGATCAACGGGCAGAATGCGCCGGATTATGCCAGCGCCAACGAGGGTCAGACCTTGACCTTTGACGTCCGCGGCAAGGACCTCACCAGCATCAAGTGGTCCACCGATGGGGACGACCTCGACAAGCCGAACGGTCCGCGCTACCGCGTGCGGTTCAATTTCGGCGGTTTCATGTACGTGGTGAGTTGCACGGTGGCCAACGCGGCCGGTGACACCGAACGCCGGGACGTGAAGATCGTGGTTCGGGGCAACAGCTTCCCCACGCCGATGCCGTTCCCGCCGAACCCGGTCCCCCCCTTCCCCAAGCCCTGATAGCGACGGTCGAAGCGGTCCGGGATACCTCCCGCAGCCTTTCGGGACCACACGATGACCCGCCTCCAGTTCGGAGGCGGGTCATTTGATGTCTGGACGCGCCGCGCGGGCGCGTCGAATCAGAGAACGGCCTTGTCGGCGTTGATGCGGCCGGCCCCAGCCTTTTCATCGTAGCCCGGCGCGCCGATGTCGAGGGCGGTGTCTTGCAGGCGCTTCTTGAGCGCGCCGGGGTTCTTCTCCTGTCCGGCGCCCAGCATCAGGGCCACGACTCCTGCCGTGATCGGCGTGGAGAAGGACGTTCCGTCGACCGCCTTGTAACCGCCGCCCATCGCCGTGGTGATGATGTTGGCGCCGGGGGCGGCCACCGAGCACCAGTTGCCGTACGTCGAGAAGTTGGTGACCTTGTCGCGGATGTCCGTGGCGCCCACGGCGATCAGGTCGGGCACCTCATTGCCGGCAAAACCGGAGGGCACGTTCTTGGAACTGGTGCCGGTGTTGCCCATCGAGCAGACCATCGGCACGCCCTTGCTCATCACGTATTCGGCGGCCCGCTTGGTGGTCTGGACGGCCGTCGGATACTCGGCCATGTTGGGCTTGAAGCTGAGGCTCATGGTGATCATATCGGCGTGGTCGGCTGCCCAGACCATGGCATCCACCACGGAGGAGGCCGAGTTACCGACCTTCACGGGCATGATCTTGGCATTGGGGGCCACGCCCGCGATGCCCACGCCGTTGTCAGCCATCGCCCCGACCAGACCGGCTGTCATGGTGCCGTGCCCCTGCTGGTCTTGCGGAGGCGTGCCGGGAGCGGCCGCATTCCAGCCTTCCACCAGCTTGTCCTTCAGGTCGGTGTGGCGCAGATCCACGCCCGTGTCGACCACGGCCACCGTGACGCTCTTGCTGCTGCGACCGGACGACCAGACAGCCGGGACGCCGAGCGTTTCGAGATACCACTGGTCCTTGCGCAGGGGATCGACCTTGCTGTTGTCCTGACGGGGGCGCACCACGACGTCCTTGGCCCGCACGGGCTCGAGTTCGGGCAGCAATTCGCTCTCGACGAACTGGACCCCTTCGATCGCCAGCAGGGCCTTGCGGGTGGAGGCCGGGTTGCTACGCGTCTCGAGCACGGCCAGGGCCAGCTTGGGCATCACGCGGACGGCCTTGCCACCAGCGACCTGTTCGGCCTGGGCCAGGGCCTTGGTGGCCTGGGTCTTGGAGAACCCGACGATCAGACGCTTCGCGAGGACGGCCTTGCTGGCCTCCACGCCGCCGGCATCCAGGGAGCGTGCCACAGGGGCCATGGTCGACATGCCGCAGCCGGCGAGCACGATGGCGGGCAGGAGGAGGGTCGCGGTGCGAGAAATGAATGGGGTCAAAACGGCCTCCAGGGGCACTGTGCGCCGAATGACGCACCAGATGGATGACGGGTTCTTTAAACCAAACTTTTTATCGTGTTAATCATATCAAAACTTGCTTCGACGCCTCCCCTGATTTTGACTTGCCTCCGCTGTGCCTCATCCGTATCGTTAGAGGCGTGTCAGTGCGCCCATCCGCTTCCGCGACGCTTCGTACGCTTCAGAATGCTCTCGACTCCTTGCCCTTGCCCCTGGCCCCGGCGTCCATCCTTGAACTCTGGGCGGTGGCGGCGCAGGCGGGGGAGGTGCAGCCCGAGAGCCTGAACTGGCTGCAGGGCCTGCCGCTCACCCCGGAGGCCGCGGCCTTGCTCGCTCGCCTGCCCGACCTGCTGCCCCACAACCCTGACGTGCGCCACGCTGAGCGGGAAGACGCCTCTTACGCGCGGCGCTGTGACACCTTGAAGGCGCTGACCCGGCCGGGCGACCTGGTCTTCTGGCGTAGTTTGGAACCGGGGCTGCCCTGGAACGTGCTGCGCACCCTTTACGGCCCCTGGATGCACGTTTCGCTGGTGCTGGATGAAACGGCATGGCTGGACCCCTACTGGCCAGAAGGAGCCGTCATCAGCACGCCCGAGGCGGCGGTTGCCAAAGCCTCGCGACGGATTCGTGCCACGGAGATGGCGATCGTGCGCCCGGCCGGAGCCTGGGAGCCGCAGGCCTTGCGGCGACTGCAGGCTGCTTCGCGGGAAGCGGTGGGCCGTCCGTATGGCCTGATGGGGACGGCCGAGTCGGAGGCCGTTTCCTGTTCACGGCTCGTCTCGCAATTGCTGGCCGAGCAGGGGCTGGACCTGCTCGGCCAGCGTCATCGCTTGTTTGCGTGCGCCCTGGCGCCGCGCGACATCTATCAGGCGCCCCTGGCGATCGTCCGCCGGGACGGCTCGCTCTGCCCGCATCAGACGGATGCGTTCGAGCCTGCCGGCTGGTTCGGCCAGCTGGTGCGCCAGACCGAGCAGGGCCTGCATGGCTCCCCCTGGTTGCGACGCGGCCTGCTGGCTTCGGGGCCGGGCCTGACCGAGCTGTTCATGCGCCTGATGGAGCCCGCTCCACTCTCCCCGTCTCTGCTTTTTCCCGAACTCGCAGCGGGGCCGCAGGTGGGCTGAAGACGCCTGAACTGAGCCTACGGCTGGGCCGCCGGCGGCACGACGCCTCCGTCTCCTGTCTCCAGGGGAGCAGGCACCGAGGGCTCCCCGAGGGGCGCTTCCCGTGGCAGCAGGAACCAGGCGCGTCCTTGTCCGTTGAGGGCGAATGCTCGCCGGGTGGCCTCCTCCCCCGCGCCCCAGAAGACGTCGATGCGACCGGGGCCCGTGATGGCGCCACCCGTGTCCTGGTCAAGCACGAAACGGCCTCCAGTTTCGAGGCCCGTGACGCGTCCGCGGGCGTCGAAACGCGCCCGCGGGTAACTGATCCACAGCAACCCGCCGGTCGGGAAAAGGCGCTTGTCGGTGGCGATCGCCCGTCCCCCCGTCAGCGGCACGCCGTCACATCCCGTCGGCCCGTCGGAGGTCAGGCGAAAAAAGACATAACTGGGGTTGGCGCGCTGGTCGCCGCCGAGAAAGACGTGGCCGTTCTGTCCCGCGTAGGCCACATTGGTCGTCCGCCCATCCGGGAAGCGCAGGATTCCCGACCCCTGGATCATCAACGAGGCCCGGGCATTGGCGTCCGCGACCCAGGCGATCTCGAGCCCGCGCCCCGCCAGGGCCTGTCCGTCGTCGATTTCCTTGCGGGTGTAATAGGGCAGGATGCGGCCCGCCTTGATGCGCGCCATGGCCACCTGGCCCGCCAGCGAGGGCCGAAACGCGCCCAGATCCAGAGGCAGCATGTCGGCCGGCGGGGCGTACAGCGGGAAACGGAAGGTCTCATCGGCCTGCTCCCGTGCCTCCAACATCGGACGGTAGTATCCGGTGAAATGGACGCTGCCCTGGGCGTCCTTGCCTGGCATGGGCACCCAGGTGAAGCGGGCCGCCAGTTCCGTGTCGAAGGTCGGCTGGCCCCAGGCCCGCTGGACCAGTTCTTCAAAGTCCGCCAGGCCCCTTCGCAGCAGGTCCAGGGACACCATACGACCGGCAAAGCTGAGCGACTTGCGGTTGAGGCCGTTGAGATACCGTCGCGTCTGGGCGATGGCCTCGAGCAGCGAGGCCTTGTCTCCATCGTCCTGCAGGTTGGGCGGTGCCTGGGTGTCCGGGGGGGGCGTTTCCTCGCTTTGAGCCCGCGCGGCATCGGCCACGATCCCGGAGCCCAGCAGCAGCAGGCAGCACAGAAGGCGTCTCATGAGCGTCATGCTAGCGTTCCACCTTGGACCAGCACCGTGTGTTGGGTTACAGCCTGGTCAGGCTCCCCCGGGAGGCGCGTCGTCCGCCGAGGCGGAGGGGGCGCCCAGCACCCAGACGTGCTGGGAGAAGCAGGCGCGGGGGGGACGACGATCCTTGCGGCGTTCCTCCAACCCATGGTGCGGCTCGCGTGTTCCATCCTCGACCCGATCGCTGCCGGCCAGCGGCAGGCCGACCTGAAAGGTCAGGGCCGCTTTCCAGGGGCCCCCGGACGGCGAAGCTTTCAGGGCTTCGAGTTCAGGCCGCTGGTCGGGATTGTCCCGCAGGATTTCCAGGATGGCGGCGCCCGCGAGGTCGATCGGACCGGTCTTGACGATGCTGGTCCAGCCGCGCGCGCGTGCCAGCCAGGTCAGACTCGCGGCGGCCTTCCCCGCGGAACGCCACGTGAGGTGCGAGGCCCGGCCTGGGGCTTCGCGGGCCAGCAGGACGGCGTTTTGCGGGTGGGTGTTCTGAAATCTCAGAAAGTAATGCCCGAAGGTGCTGGCCAGTCCCTTCATCAGCCGGACCAGCATGGCCACCCCCAGGGGACGCCCTCGCTCATCCCGCAACTCCCCGTCCTGAACGCGGTACTTTCCATCCCTGAGCAGGCGTTCGCGCAGGTGAGACCCCAGGTGATCCACCCGTACGGGCAGGTCCCGCGTCTGTTGTCGCAAGGCCGTCTCGTCCCAGGTCTGCCAGCCCGCTGGAAGGTGGCGGGCCAGCCAGTCTGGCTGGCGGGCCTCGAGTTCCAGCATGTAATGTCGCACGGTCATGGCCTCCAGCAGGCCACTGCCCTGAACGTCGCCCGTGGCTTCGCTGGGGGAACCATAAAGGGCCTCGTGCATCGCCTCGCCGATGCGTCTGGGCACCTGGTCCCGCCAGGAGAAGTTGGTCAGCTCCAGGTGCTCGCGTTCACCTGGTGGCAGACTCTGCAGCGCCTCTCGCCACAGCGCCCGCAATGCGTCTTCGGACAACTCCCGCTGCGGCGAGGCGATCCGTTGGGTCGAATGGGCCGCTACCAGATCCGGGAAGGCTTGCCAAGCTTCCGGACGGCCCTGGGAGGTGCCCACGGCCATCACGGCGTCGGGCAGGTAACGCCCGCAGGCCAGCTCCTGTCGAAGGGCTGCGAGGGCCTGACCCTCGGCCTCGTCGAGACCATCATCATGCGCCAGACCTTCCAGCAGCCCCGGCAGCTTGGTGGCGAGGGCGCTGGCCTGTGCCTGATCGAGCACCGCCTCTGTCAGGCTGAGCCCCTGGGCCAGGGCTGCCAGACGCAGCGTCTGAGCAAAGATGCCCGAATCCAGCGATTCCTCGCGGGCCGTGACGGCTTGCCCGAAGGGTTCGAGCACATCGCCGAGGAGCGATTCGTAACGATCCCGGCGCAGCAACAGCAGCCAGCCCAGTGACTCGGGAGGGACGTGAGCCGGGAGGTCTGGCACGTAAGGCTGCAGCCACGTGGCCGGACAGACCAGCACCCGGCTTGGTTGCCAGTTGGTGGCAGAGGGGGCCCAGAAAGCCTGGTAGCAAGCCTTTAGCAGGGATTCGGCCGAGGCCGCATCGGCAGGCCCAGGTGACGGTGGCGCGGCAGCCGCCGCGAACAGGGTGTCGAGCCCCTCGAATGGCGTCAGTTCACGGTCCATTCGACCATCGGGGTGCACCCACCACCTATCGCCCCCCTCCGTGAGGGAGATGCCGCTGCCATCGAGGGAACAGGGTTCCCCCGTGGCCCGGGCCTGCGTCAAGGCGGCTGTCAGGCTTTCTTGGAATTCCTGATAGAGAGCCTCGAACAGGCGGTCGCGCCCGGGCAGATCGAGGCCCAGCATCTGGCCCAGGCGTCCGGTCTGTCGCTGTTGGGCGGCGAATTCTCGGATCTGGGCCTGTGACAAGGAAAACGACAAGCCGGCCCCTTTCACGCATAGAATGGGATGGTCAAGCCTCCGCGGGCGGCTTGCGGTCGTCGGAACGCGCTGGCAAGGAGGGCGCGCGGTGAAACTTCACCAAGGACTTCAAACATGTCTGGGCGGACTATTGTACCTGGCTTTGACCGCCTGTGACGCCACCGATGCGCCCCTGGCACTGGCGGCCAATACTTCTCGCAACAGTGCCACGCAGCTCCAGATCCGTGATCTGACCATGCCGTCGATCCGTTTCACGGCCGGCGAACTGTTCGAACTCCACTTTCGCGTGGTGATCCAGGGGGCGGGGGCGGCCAAGGCTTACGGAATCGCGACGCGCCTGGGCACGCAGGAGTACCCCTTCCCCGAACCTCTGCCGATCGTGCCGAACGGACGGGTCATGTTGTTGAAAGCCGGCCCTTTGCCGAATCAGAACGAAAACGGCCGATTCGACGTCGAGTTCTGGCTGATCGATGTGCTCGGTCGGAACAGCAATCGCCTGAAAACCTCGATCCAGGTGCAGTGACGCGGGGCTCGGCCGCAGCGCCTCGCGCCCTTCAGGCCCCTGCGTCGAGGGCTGCGCGGAGCGCCTCCGGGTCGAACCCGATCACGATTCGCTCGGGGGTCACCAGCAAGGGGCGACGGATCAACCGGGGTTCTCGCCCCATCCAGTGCAACATCTCTGCTTCCGCCATGGCGTCCGGGTTCAATCCCAGCGACTTGACCGACGGGCTGCGAAACGAGAACAGGCTGGCGGCGGACACCCTGGAGACCAGCGTCTCCAGCTCGTCATCCGATAGGGGGTGCCGGAACATATCGCGTTCCGCGAAGGGCACGTGGGCCTCCGTCAGCCAGCGTCGCGCCGAGATGCAGGTCGAGCAACCGGATTTGAGGTAAAGGGTTCGCGAAGACACGGGCAGCTCCGGGGGATGGCGGGGCGCGAAGGGGGCTCTCCCCGAGTTCCCTCTCAGGGCGAGGTTTAAACCGGCGCATTGTCCCTCGGGGCCCCGCGAGGGCCCTGCTGGACGCGCTATAATGGTGAGCCGTGCGGAGGGCACGGGCGCGTCACGCGCATGGCCACCGCCCACCACCCGACACGCTCGTGAAGCCTGGGGATCCTATGGTCGAGACTGCCGTCGCTCAAGACGACGACACCCGTTTTTCGTCCCACCTGCTCGGCGAATTTCTGCTGGAGCAAGGCCTCGTCTCCGAGGAGCAGCTGGAGGCCGCGCGGGTTCAACTCGCGGCCCTTCCGGTCCCCGAGGCGATCCCGATGGGCGTGGCGTTCGTTCCCGCCGCGGATGGCAAGCGTTTACAGTTGGTGGACCCTGTGGTCGGCACCAGCCTGGGAAGCCTGCCGCTCGTGCCGGGAGACGAGGGCGACGGAGAACTGGAACCGGTGGGCTGGACGCGCTACGCGGACGACCAGTTGCTGATGCTCGAACCTGGCGAACTGGCGCCCAAACGCTGGCTGTCGATGGCGGATTGCCCCACGCCTGGCATCATTCCCACCCCGGCGGGGGCCTTCCTGTACCCAGGGGCGCCGCCGAGTCGCGCCACCAGCCCGCGCATCGCCCACTTGCCATCTCCGTGGCTCAATCCGGCCGGGGTGACTGGCCCGCTCGACCTGTACCCGTCTCCCCAGGGCGCTTTGCTGGTGGCCGTCAACCGCGGGGCCGGCACCGTGCATGTCATCTCCGTGGCCGAGCGCGTCCAGAAGGGCGCCGTCTCGTTGCGGCCTGCGGGCCATCAGCGCGGGATGGGCGTTGCGATCACGCCCGACCAGCGGACCGTCTACCTGAGCGATGGGCTCACGCCTCGCCTTGGCATCCTCGACCTGGCCAGCATGAAGCTGCGTTATCAGCTGTTTCCCACCGGTCCCTTGGGGTCGCTCCTGCTGAATCACGACGGCTCGCAATTGCTGGCCTGTTTTGCCAAGGGACCACGCGAAATGGGTCTCCTGACCATTTCGTTGCCGGATCTGCGTGTGAAACACCTGCTGAATTTGCCTGGTAAGGGCGAGGGCGAAAGGCCCATCCTGCCCCTGACTCCGGGCTTCGACGAGGATTCCGCCTTCCTGGTCACCTATTCCTTCGAAACCCGAGACCAGGTCTACCTGTTGCAGATGGACCGGGCGCGCCAGCGCATCCACAAGAGCCACGCGTTGCGTGAGATGCCGTGGATGGTCTGTCAGCCCGCGCCGGAAGCTTGGTGTCCCGAAGCGCCGGATCTGGGCACCGCCCTGCTGCACATGGGCGTGCTCAGTGAGGACCACCTGAAAGTGGCCCGGGCCCATCTGGCCGGCGGGGGAGAGTCGGTGCTGTCGTTGGCCACCGTGCCGATCGACCCGGGGGTGCTGGCTCGTCTGCCGGAACGCTTGATCCGCGATCGTGGGGTGATCCCGCTCAACGAGATCGATGGCAATCTGATCGTGGCCATGGGCAACCCTTCCGATCCCCGCTCTCGCCAGTTTGCCATCGACCTGGCCGGCAACCTTCCCGTGCGCGTGCTGCCCGTGACGGCCACCGAGTTCGAGGCCTTCATGCAGGAGCGTTACCCGGCGCTGATGGATGAATACTACGCCGTCTCGAGCGGCGCGCCGCCGTCGCTGCGGATGCCCCAGGAATTGAGGTCCACGGTCCCGCTGGCACAGGGTGCTCGCCCAGACGCCACCGATGGCCCCCGGGCGGTTTCCCCGGCCGGCGAGGTGCGAGTGGCGCCCGTGCGGGCACCGGCCGCCCCTCCCACGGCGGCCCTGCTGGCCACTGATGATTGGGGCGAGCTGCCGGGCGAACGTTTTTTGTTGATCAACCCGCTCAAGCGTCAGGTGGCGGAACTGGATCGGACCGGTCGGTCGGCCTGGCTTTACAGTCCGGAAGGTGACACCTTGACCCGGCGTTTCTCCGGGTTCGTGCATGCCGCGCGACTGGAGAATGCCAATACCCTGGTGGTCGATATGGGGGCCAACCGGGTGCAGGAAGTGACGCCTGCGCGGAGCGTGACCTGGCAGACGGCCGAGGACTGTCGCCTGAAGGGACCGCGTCATGCGATCCGGCTACGCACGGGCGGCACGTTGGTGGTGGACACCGGCAACAACCGTCTGGTGGAGGTCGATGCGGACGGGCAGCCGGCCTGGACCTATGGCGAGATGGGCTGTGGCGGTGACGGTCTGTTCAAACCGAATTACGTCTGCGTGCTGGGCAACGGGCGCCTGCTGGTGACCGACACGGGCAATCATCGGGTGATCGAGCTGGA
>JAYKJB010000118.1 GCA_035285325.1 Candidatus Sericytochromatia bacterium | reverse complement strand
CGCGAGTGGGCGGCACACCGGGCGGCGGCGACAGCGGTGGCACCCCCTGACTTACCGCTGTTCGCCCCGTCCACCCGCGCTCGCGCCAGCGATCCCGTCACCAGCCATCAGGCGGCGGAGCGGGCCGCCCCCGCGGCCAGTGGCCAGCGGGCCTGTGTGCTGGCCGTGCTGCGCCAGTATGGCGACCTGACCTATCGGGAAATCGACCAGCGCCTCAACTGGCACACCGGGGCGCAGCGGCGGCTGCCGGAACTGGAACGGCTGGGGCTGGCCCGCCCCACGGGCGACGAACGGGATGGGTGCCGGGTGTGGACGGCGATGGAGGCGGCGGCATGACACTCGAAGAGGTGCTGGCCGATGTCCGCGGCGAGGCCGCGGTCCTCAGGGCCAACGGCCACAAGGCGCAAGCTGATAGCATGGAGTCGGTGTGCGACCGGGTGCGGGACTGTATGTCTCCCTATCTGGACTGGCTCACGGAGTCTGAGGCCGAACTGGCCAGCGGCCGGAGCGGCACCTGGCTCAAGAGCCGGTTCGCGGAGTGGATGGACTTGGGGATGGCCCGGCTGGTGCCGCAGGGGCGGCGGCGGGCGGCACGACAGTACCGGCGCTGCATCATTCCCCGCCGCGCCAACCGACTGGCGGCCTACGAGGCCGGACGAAAGGCGGCAGCCGCATGACCCGGTTTGACCTGACCCCGAAGCCCCTGCTCAAGCGCATCCCCGTGGTGCGGGTCTACACCGAAGGCGAGCGGGTGCTGGTGAAGTGGACGCAGCACGGACGGCGGCAGTACCGGACGTGGGCCGACACCACCGCCAACCGGGCCGAAGCCTTGGCGTTCGCCCGCGGGCTGTCCGATGCCCAGCAGGCTCCCGCCCGCCCCACGGACGCCCTCACGGTGCAGCAACTGTTCCGCCGCTACCTCGAGGCGGAGGCGGCGACCCTGCGGCCCAACACCATCCGGCTCTACAAGGATCGCTGGCGGCGGTGGGAACTGTTCGTCGGCGCGGACACCATCGCGGAGGATGTCGCCACCGAAACGGTGGCCCGCTTCCGGGTGGAGGACGCCAAGCACCACGCCATCAACCAGGTCCGGGCCGCGGTGCGGGTGGTCAAGCTGGTCTACCACTGGGGCGACCGGATGGAACTGCTGCAGCGGAACCGGGTGGCCCGCTACACGTTCAAGGCGGGCAAGGATGAACGCACCCACGCCCCCACCGAGTACCGGCGCGACGAATGGGAGCGGCTGCTCATGGCCTTGGGCGGTGGCCAGCAGTCCCGGAAGTGGCGGGCGTGGGCCGTGATGATGCTGGCCGGGGCACAGGGCGAGCGGGTGCAGGCCATCCTGCAGCTGCGGTGGGCCGACCTCGACCTCGAGGCGGGCGTGATCCGCTGGCCCAAGGAGACCAACAAGCAGGGCCGTGCCCGCACCCAGCCGCTGACCTGGGATGCCTACAGCGCCCTGCTCACCAGCCGCGCCAAGGCTCCCGACAGCCCCTATGTGGTCCCCGGCCCCGATGGGGAGCCCTACACCTACCAGGCGTTCTGGTACCACCTCCGGGCCGCGGAGCGGGCCACGGGCGTGACGCACCAGCCGTACCGGGCCGCCCACGGCTTCCGGCGCATGGCGGCGGGCAACGTGGCGGAGGGCACGGGCGATCCCTGGCTGGGCGTGCAGTGGATCGGGGACACCGATCCGCGGCGGGCGAAGGAGTACCTGAAGGAGCGGGCAGATCGGATGCTGCAGGCCGCCGATGCGGCCAGTGGTGAGCGGTAATCGGTGGCCACCCCCCGCCATATGGGTGCCATAAAAATCGCAGTACTACATGAGGTCAGGCCAGCTAACGTGTTGCAGGATGGTGAGATGCAAAAAGAGCCACTGGTCGGATTTGAACCGACGACCGCATGCAGCAAGCAAACCCACAAAACCCCGGAACATCAAGCCAGCAAAGTAGTTAGGTCGGGTCCGGTGACCACGCCAAACACCCGAAGCGCACCCGAAAGTCCGGGTCAGGGTGCCATAAAAGTGCCACAAAACACCCCCCAGCCCGTGCGCCTGCCGGGCGATGCCTGGGGGTGCCCGTGAGCCGGATGCTGGTGGTCAAGAACTGGTCCGAGTTCCAGCACTACAAGGACCGGAACCCGATCTGGATCAAGCTGCACCGAGCGATCCTCGACGACTACACCTTTGCCAGCCTGCCCGACCACGCCAAGGCCCACTTGGTCGGCATTTGGTGCCTCGCCGCTGGGAATGACGGGAAGATCCCGAACGACCCGGCATGGGTCGGCCAGCGGATCAATGCCCGCCAGGCCGTGGATTTGGAGGCGTTGGTGGCTGCTGGGCTGCTGGTGGCTGAGACGCAGGTCAGCGCAACGGCAGCGCAAAAGTGGGGTCGGCGCAGCGTACCGCAGCGCATTCGTGCGCTGGTGATGGCGCGGGATGGGCACAAATGCACTGCCTGCGGTACCGCACAGCACCTCGAACTTGACCACATCGTGCCGGTCAGTCAGGGTGGCAACCCAGAACCTGACAACCTGCAAGTCCTTTGCCGCCAATGCAATAGGCGGAAGCGCGTCCGTAGCACAGACTACCGCGGCCCAGCGCAGCGTGTGGAGCAAGTTGCTACGCATATGCGTAGCCTAGAGAAGAGAAGAGAAGAGGAGAGAAGAGAAGAGAAGAAGAGAGCAGAGCAGCAGCCGGTTGCAATCGAAGCACCCCAACC
>JAYKJB010000117.1 GCA_035285325.1 Candidatus Sericytochromatia bacterium | reverse complement strand
CGGGCGGTGGTCGACAGCGTGCTGCACGAGCAGCTGCACGCCTACCAGCATCAGAAGATCGTGCAGGGACAGCAAGGCGCCCTGCCGCCGGGCAGCCCGCTGCGTGAGCTGGCCCCCGCCTGGGGCTACAACATGGACCATTACGTGTCGGCCACGGCCGACAGCAAGGCCTACGCGGGGCAACCGCTCGAACGCCACGCCTTCTCGAATGCGGCGCGCATCACGCAAGGCCTGTTCGCGCCCTCACCCCGGGCGACGCCGCGAGGGCCGGCGGCCCCGGGCGCCTGTGACCCCGCCACTCCGCCCGCGGCGATCGGGTCCCCCGTCAGGGGGCGATCACGCTTCAGCCTCGCGCGTCAGGTTGCCAGGGCACGGTGATGGGGTTCCGGCCATCATCAGCCGCCGCATGGGTGTGAATTCCGCAGGTGGGTGACGGGCGGGAAGTCGTGTCGATTCGCCTCCTTGGACTCTGGGCCACACGGCCTTCAAGTGCTCAAGTTAAAGTAAGGTTTATTTTTTCTAAAATAAGCGTTGCTAAATTTTTAGGGGGCTGTTACTATTCATTCATCGGGCGGCACTGATGGGCCGAGCGAAAAACCGAAAGGTTCTTCGCGCCTGGTTGCACCTTCGGGTGGAGCAAGGCCGACGGCAAGCCACCGGCTTCGGCACGGGGTTTGTGCCTGGTGAAAGTCGCGCTTCTAGCGGCAGTTGCCAGCGGCTGGTCTGGCCGGGGAACAGGCTGCGGTGTTTCACAACAGCAAGCAGGCGGAAACGCAGGCTGGTTGGAGGGAAATGTCGCCGGGCGCTGAAAAGCGTTCGGAAGCACATCGTCAGGTGTGCAGAGGAAGTACCGGACGCGCGAGTGTCCTGCGTCGCAAACGCACCGACGAATTGACGTTGGAAGGCCCCTCAGTCTGGTGAGGAAGCTGAGTTCGCAAGAACGGGGCAACTCCACCAGGCGGTGAATCGGGTTTTCTTCGGCCAACGAAGAGAATGACCACTCAGCAATGGGTGGAGGCATGACTGGGAACGGTGGTGCCGGCTTCTGGAAACGGAAGCCAACTGGTTCACAAGTCTCGCTGCATCAGCGGTGGGGACGGACGCAGCCCGGTCAAGAATGCCACGGGGACTGGTGAACGCCGCAAGGCTGTCCCGCCTCGGAGGAAGCGAGAAATCAATTCCAGAACGCAAGTTGAGATGCTTGCGACAGGACGGTGAAGGGTGTGGCGACATCCGGTGGTGCGAACCACCCGGCCGAATTGACGGCAAATCCGCCTCCTGAACACCAACCCCGCGAAGCGCAAGCCTCGCGGGGTTGACTGTCTTTGGAGCTTGATGGCGTTTATGGCGAGGCCGTGTCCGGGCCGATCGAAGGCCCGTCGGTCGGTTTTTGCGCGCGGTCCTGGGCCATGCCTGCCATGAACTCCTCGCGGCTGATCACGCCGTTGCCGTCCGCGTCATAGCGTTCGAAGCGCCGCGGGTCCTGCTGGCGGTCGTGGTCGCTGCGGGCCGTCTCGAACTCGTCGCGGCTGAGTTCACCGTCGTAGTTGGCATCGTGCGCCAGAAAGGTGAAGGCATCCGCCGCCGAGGTGGTTTCCACGTCGCTCAGGGGGGCAGCAGGCCGCTGGGAGGGGTTGGGCAGGTCAGCGTGGTCGCTCATGAGGCCTCCAGGAAGCGGGGCAAGGCCCGGCTCAACGGACAGTTGGCTGGGGTTGTCGCGTCAGCCGTTCGCGGGTCGGGGCGCTCATGTAGCGCAGGTCCAGCATGCCCGGGATGCGCCGCACGATCCCGAGTGACTCGACCCGGGCGGCGGCGGCCCAGCCGTGGGGGCGTGGGTCGACGGGGGCCGCCGGCTGGCCCGTCTGCAGCAGGGCGCCCACCACCGCGGCGATCGCCGCGGCCTGCTCAGGGCTCGCGTCGCCGCGAATCTCGAAGGACAGGGCCGTGGGGTCGGAGCTCATAGCGGGATGTTGCCGTGCTTGCGGGCGGGGCGTTCGACGCGCTTGCCCCGCAGCGTGCGCAGCGCCTTGATCAGGAGCGGGCGCGTGTCGCGCGGATCGATCACGTCGTCGATGAAGCCGCGTTCGGCCGCCACGAAGGGGTTGGCGAAGCGTTCCCGGTACTCCGCGATCAGCGCGTCGCGCCGGCTCGGGTCCTGAGCCAGTTCCTTGCGGTAAAGGATGTTGACCGCTCCTTCCGCCCCCATGACGGCGATCTCGGCCGTTGGCCAGGCCAGGTTCACGTCCGCGCGGATGTGCTTCGAGCCGAGCACGTCGTAAGCCCCGCCGTAGGCCTTGCGCACGATCACCGTCAGCTTGGGCACGGTGGCCTCGCAGTAGGCGTACAGCAGCTTCGCGCCGTGCCGGATGATGCCGCCGTGCTCCTGCGTCTTGCCGGGCAGGTAGCCGGGCACGTCCTCGAAGGTCAGGATCGGAATGTTGAAGGCATCGCAGAAGCGCACGAAACGCGCCCCCTTGACCGAGGCGTCGATGTCCATCGTGCCGGCCAGCACCTTCGGCTGGTTGGCGACGATGCCGACGGTGCGGCCGTCCAGCCGGGCGAAGGCGGTGATGATGTTCTGCGCGAACAGCGGCTGGACCTCCAGCATCTCGCCGTCGTCGACGATCAGGGCCAGCAGATCCTTCATGTCGTAGGGTTTGGTCGGCTGGTCCGGGATGATGGTCAGCAGGCCTTCTTCGCGGCGATCCTCCGGATCCTCGCAGGCGTAGCTGGGTGGATCCTCCAGGTTGTTGGCCGGCAGGTACGACAGCAGGTGCCGCAGCTGGGCCAGCGCTTCGTCCTCATCCTCGGCCAGAAAGTGGGCCACGCCGCTGATCTGGTTGTGGGTCGAGGCACCACCGAGTTCCTCGAAGGTGACTTCCTCTCCCAGCACGGTCTTCACCACCTCCGGGCCGGTGATGAACATGAAGCTGGTGTCCTTCACCATGATGGTGAAGTCGGTCATGACTGGGGAATAGACGGCGCCCCCGGCGCACGGCCCCATGATCACGGACAGCTGGGGGATCACGCCGCTGCTCTGCACGTTGCGCCAGAAAATCTCCGCGTAGCCGCCCAGGCTCTCGACGCCTTCCTGGATGCGGGCGCCGCCGCTGTCGTTCAGGCCGATGCAGGGGCAGCCGTTGCGCAGGGCCAGGTCCATGACCTTGCAGATCTTCTCGGCGTAGACCTCGCCCAGCGAGCCACCGAAGACCGTGAAGTCCTGGGCAAACACGTAGACCGTCCGTCCGTCCACCTGGCCGTAGCCGGTGATGACCCCGTCGCCCGGCACGGTCTTCTCCCCCATGCCGAAGTTGTGGCAGCGGTGGACGCGGTAGCGGTCGAATTCCACGAAGGTGTCCGGGTCGAGGAAGCGGGCGATCCGCTCGCGCGCCGTCAACTTGCCGCGATCGTGCTGCTTCTGGGCCGCTTCGGGGCCTGTTCCGGCGATCGCCGCCTCGCGGCGGGCGGCCAGCACGGCCATGCGCTGGGCCATCCCGTTCGGTGCCAGGCTGGGGTCTTGCGAGACGGTCATGCGCGGACACTCCTTTGCGGCTATGATACAGCCTGGATGCGGGCGTTGACCAGCAAAGCGCCGGCCGGGAAGCAGAGCGGACCACGTGCCAGGGTACAAGAGACGAGATCCCGCAAACCCCTTGATCAGGCCCCTGAAGGCCATGTTCGTGCCACAACGTACCTGGTTGTCCGAACGACGCACCTGGCTGCTGCCGGCTTCGGCCGGGCTGCTGCTGCTGGCCTGCGTGCCCTTGCCGGCCCCGCCGCCGGCGGACGTGGTGGTGAGTGCTGTTCAGCCCGTGACGCTACGCTCGCCCACGCCGGAGCCGACCCTCGGGCCTCCCAACTACCCCACCCCGCGGCCCTCCATCACGCCGCCCACCGACCTGGCGCCTTTGCTGCTGCCAGGCGGTTTCGTGATCACCTTCGGCCGCGACGGCGCCCAGGTCATCAGCCAGGTGCCGGGGCTATTCCCCGGTCAGGGCGCGTCGGCGGCCGGGACGGGGGCCGCCGGTGGCGCGGGAAACGGCGGTGCCGCGGGCGCGGCCGGCGGTTCAGGGACGGGGGCAGGGGGCGCCGGCAGCTCGGGGGGCGCGTCCGGCACGGGCAGCGGCGGCACCGGTGGGGCAGGCGGCAGCGCCGGCAGCGGTACGGGCACCGGCGGGAGTGGGGGTACCTCGGGCGGCGGCACGGGCGCCGGCGGGAGTGGTGGTACTTCGGGCGGCGGGGGCCTGGTGGGCACGCCCCGCTACGACCTGCCGGTGCGCGGGGTCAACATGGTGAGTTATCACAGCCCGCGTTTACCGGGCGATGATTCGGCCATGTTCGGCCCGTCGGACGTGGTGGTCAACGCGGCGGGGGAGATCTACCTGGCCGATGCGGCGGCCCACGTCATTCGCATCAGCCGTCGCGTCAGCACCCCGGCCGGCGAGGTGCGGCGCTGCGAGCGGTTGGCCGGCAATGGGGCAGCCACCCATCGCGATGGCGTGGACGTCGAGGCCAGTTTTCAGAACCCGCGCGGTCTGGCCTTGGCCAAGGATGGGCGCCTGTTCGTGGCCGACACCGGCAACCACTGCATCCGCCTGATCGCGCCGCACGCCACCCTGGCAGGCGTGCTGGCCGTTTACACCGTGGCTGGGCGTCCCGGGGTGGCGGGCCATCGCGACGGCGTGGGCCAGGAGGCCAACTTCGACCAGCCCTGGGACCTCACGGTCGATCGGGAGGGCAACCTGCTGGTGAGCGATCGCGGCAACCATTGCCTCCGCAAGGTGACCCCCGCGGGTGTCGTGACGACCGTGGCGGGCACGCCATCGCGCAGCGGGTATCAGGATGGGGATGCGCTGCAGGCCCGTTTCGACGATCCCCAAGGCATCGTCGTGACGGCCGCCGGCGACCTGTTCGTCTGTGATTCGGACAACCACTGCCTCCGCCGGGTGGCGCCCACCGGGCTGGTCTCGACCTATGCCGGGGTGGCCGGCACGCGGGGGCATCGCAACGGGCCGGCCGATGCGGCGCTGTTCCACACGCCCACCTTCCTGTCATTGGCCAAGGACGGCTCGTTCTACGTGTCGGACAGCGGCAATCGCCGGCTGCGTCAGGTGGGCTCCGATTACGTGGTGCGCACCCTGGCCGGCACGGGGGAAGCCGGAGAACTCGATGGCCCCGGGGCCTTCGCGACCTTTCGGGGCCTGGCCGGCGTGGCCTGGGATGAGACGCAAGGCATCCTGATGGCGGAAGAACTCAACCGGACCCTGCGCGTGCTGCGCTACGAGCACAGCGTGACGACGGACTTCGGCCATACCACGCCCGGCGATCGCGACGACCGGGTCGGCGAGGCGCGCTTCCGACAGCCGATCGGCCTGGCCTTCGACCGCAACGGCGTGATGTACCTGGCGGATACGGGCAACCACACCATCCGGCGCATCACCTTGCAGGGCGAGGTGGCCTTGTTCGCGGGCCGCGCCGCCACCGAGGGCTCGCGTGACGGCACCCGGCTCGATGCCCGCTTCCGGCGGCCGCGCGACGTGGTGGTGGATCTTGACGGGATGATCTACGTGGCCGACACAGGCAATCATTGCATTCGGCGCATCGCGCCGGATGCCAGCGTGACGACCCTGGCCGGGGCCGGCACGGCGGGCTTCGCGGACGGGCAGGGCAGCGCGGCCCAGTTCAACACCCCCAGCGATCTCAGCCTGGGGCCGGATGGCAACCTGTACGTGGCCGACACCGGTAACCACCGCATTCGCATGGTCACACCGAGCGGCGCGGTCACCACGCTGGCGGGGGGTGCCGAGCCCGGCTTCAGGGACGACCGGGGCAGCGCCGCCCAGTTCTTCCAACCGAGCGGCCTCGTGGTCGACGGCCTCGGCCGCGTCTACATCGCGGATCGCGGCAACCACGCCCTGCGCCTGTTGACCCGCGATTCGCAAGGCGGCATCCGCGTTCGAACCTTCGCGGGGGCCGGCGGTCAGCCTGGCTACCGTGACGGGGCCGGTCTGAGCGCCCGCTTCAACGAGCCGACCGGCCTGAGTCTGGACGGCGACAACCGCCTGTACGTGGCCGACACCGGCAACAGCCTGTTGCGGCGCGTGGAGGTCGACGGCAGCGTCACGACGGCGGCCGGGGCGGTGGTGCCGTCCACGGGCGCCCCGCGCAGCGGCTACGCCGACGGCCTCAGCAACCAGGCCATGTTCTCCGCGCCGGAAGGCGTGCTGGTCGACCTGCTCGGCTACGTCTACGTGGTCGACACGGCCAACCATTGCATCCGACGGATTCACTGATGCCGACGCTCACCACCCCTCGCCTGCGCCTGCGCCCCCTGACGCTGGAAGATGCGCCCGCGATCTTCGCCTATGCCCAGGATCCTGAGGTCAGCCGCTACACCGCCTGGGAGCCGCACCGCAGCCTGGCCGACAGCGAGGCCTTCATCCGCGACTACGCCCTGCCGCGCTATGCCGCCGGCCTGCCGGAACCCTACGGCCTCACGCTGCCGGGCGACGATCGCGTGGTCGGCACGGTGGGCTGTTTTGCCGTCACGCCGGACCGGCACACGATGGAACTGGCCTACGCCCTGGCCCGGCCGCTCTGGGGCCAGGGATTGGTCTGCGAGGCCGCGCGGGCCCTGCTGGACCACGTGTTCGCGCATTTTCCCGTCAGACGGCTGCAGGCCCGCTGCAAGCAGGAAAACCTCGCCAGTGCCCGCGTGATGGAGAAACTCGGGATGCGCCACGAGGGGGTCCTGCGCGCGGCGCTGTGGCACCGGGGGCGGGACTGGGACATGGTGTTCTATTCGGTGTTGCGCCACGAATGGCCCGGGGCGCCACCCGTCCTGGATGACGCCCCGGTGAGTGAAACCTGACCCTCGCTTGATGGCGGGGCTGGGACGGGCCTTTCACCCTGCTGTCACGCCTCGGTGCAGGGCGATTCTGCGGGGGATGCGTCCGTTCCCTCGCCCAGGCGAATCCGGCGATCGCCGAGCGCCTGGATGAACGGATCCTCGGCCGCCCGTTGCCGCGTGGTCAGTAGCAGATCCAGGCGCTGTTCGCCCAGCTGACCCTTCACGCGGGCCAGATAGAGGGCCTTTTGGGCGAGCGCCTGCCGCCAGTCCGCGTCCTGTTCGAAGGTCACCAGCAGGTCCACGTCCCCGCCGCGCAGCTGGTCATCGACCCGACTGCCGAACAGTTCCATGGTCCAGGCACCGGTGAACAGCGCGCGGGCACAGGCCAGCAGGGCGGCCACTTCAGCGGGCGTCAGGCGCATCGTCGAAGAGCCGTCGCGTGGCCAGCAAATGGGGCGTCAGGCGCATCATCTGCGCGAGGGCCGCATCGATCGCCTCGCCCCCGTATTCGTGAACCGCCAGATTGCGCAGTTCGCGAATCTGCAGCCAGGTTTCGGCATCGGCGATGTAGCCGGCCTTTTCCGCGGCGTGGAGCAGGTCTCGCAGCGAGCCCCGGAAGGCCGGGTCGTCATACAGGACGCGCGTGCGCAGGTATTTTTGCAAGAAAAGATCGCTGGCGCGGGCAAACCGGGCCACGAACCCTTCCCAGGCCTCCAGCGTCTCCTCGTCCATCTCCGCCACGCGGGGAACGCTGTCCGCCAGCTTGCGCTGACTGTAGGCCAGATGAACCAGGGCTCGGTCCAGCCATTGCTGGGATTCGCGCAGGAGCGGCTGAGGCATGGGGCAGGTTCCGGGGCAAGGCGATGCGCCCTCATCATAGCGCATCAAGGGGGCCATCCCCGGGTCTCCTGTTCGTCTGTCCGTCGCGGAAGCGGGCGTCAGCCCTCTTCTGGCTTGACCTCCGCCTGCCAGCCAGTCAGCGCGCGCTCGCCCGCGTTCACGGCGCGCGCCATGACCGCGCGGGCAATCTGGGCCGTCTCCTCGGGGCTGTAGCTGGCCTTGTCCTTCAGGCCGGCGGCGGCGATCGCCGCCTTGAGCACGGCCTCCGGGGGTTGGCCGGGCAGGGCGGCAAGACTGGCTTGCAGGTTGGTCAGGATCTGGCGACGGGCGATCAGTGGCACGGGCGGTTCATGGCTCCTGCAAGGACAGGGATGGAGCGGAGGGCGGCACGCCGCGCATCAGCCGGGAGCGGGGGCCGTGCGGCGGGCGATCGGGACGGACGGGCGGGGAGCGCTCTGCGCCAGCTGGGGGGGGCTGAACCAGCTGCCCATGGCGGTGAGCGCCTTGCCACCAGCCTCCCGAACGGCCGTGAGCGCCTTGCCGCCTGCCGTCGCGATGGCCTCGCGGTTGTCGTAGGCCAGCCGGGCCAGGTTGACGGCGGCCCCCGCCATCAGCAGCGCGGCGCCCACGGGCTGGCCGGCCGGCAGGAGCGAGGCCACGCTGCCGGCCGCCGTCAGGGCATTGCCGAGCACGCCCATCGCGTTGGAGGTACTCAGGCCGTTCGCCTGGGCGTCCTGGAGATCGTTGGCGAGCGCGAACAGGCTCGAGACCGCACCCAGACCGAATCCGGCTGCCCCGAGGGCATTCGGCGCCAGATCTTCGAAAGCGGTGGCCAGGCCGAGGGCCAGGTTCGCGAGCGCCTCGCCGGCGGCCTTGAGGTCGAGCGTCGGATGCACCGCCTGGAACAGGGCGTGGGCCGCGACCACGGCACCCGCGGCACCGGCCACCTTGCCTGCCTTTTGCGCCCCTTCCAGGGCTTTGGCGAAGCGCGCACTCTGCGCGGGGCTGACCTGCGGCAAGGATTTGACCACCTTGGCGGCCTCCTCGGCATTGAGCACCACGTCGGCGGCGTTGGCGGCTGCATCCGAGACGGTTTGCGTGGGCTCCGCAAGGTCGCCAAGTGCCTTCATCGTGAGGCCCGCGTTGGCCAGAACGCGATCGAGATCGAGCGGCCTGGGTTCCGCCTGTGGCCTGACCGTCGCACGGGCCGTGTTGGTGTCGCCGGCTCGCGATGTGGCCGAGTCAGCAGCCCGCGGGGCCCCTTCGGACTTGGCGGGCGCCGTCGGCGAGGTGGCCGCGGATCGTGTCGCGGGCACGGTGCGGTTCAATTCGGTCACGGTGGTCACTCCCCTGCGGGGCGCTGCACGTCCGTCAGGCCTCCCCCGCCAGGTCATTTTCACCCGCTACGGCCGGCTTCCTGTGACTCGAAACATGGATTTAACATTGATTTCACGCAGGATTGACGCCCTCCGCCGCCGGAGAGCGGACCGCGAATCAGCGCACCAGATCCGCCAGCACCGGGTTCTCGCGCACCACCTGCAGCGCGTAGGCCGCGTGGCCCTCGGCAAAGCCGTTGCCCATCAGCAGATCCACGTCCTGCCCGACCGCTTCAGCGCCCAGCGCAGCCGCCTGGAACGACGTGGCCATGCTGAAGAAATAGACCATCCCCCGCGGCCGCACGGCCAGAATGCTGGCCATTTCCGTGCCAGGCACGTTCACGCAGTTGATCGCCAGGTCCGCCAGTGCGCCGCCGGTGGCCTCTTCCACGGCCTGCCGCACGGCCACCGCATCGGTGGCGTCCACCCGGCGGATGGTCACGGGGCCCGGCACCTGCGCGAGCTTGGCCAGCCCCGCCTCGCCGTATTCCAGCGCGAGCACGCGGCCACCTGGGCCCACCTGGCTGGCGGCGATCCAGGTGCAGAGCAGCCCGCTGCGGCCGCCGGCGCCCAGCACCACCACGGTCATGCCTGGCTGACTGAGTCGGTGCGCTTGGGCCGGGGCGCCGCAGACATCCAGCACCGACAGCACCAGATCCTCGTCCATGTCGGGAGGCAAAGCGCCGTAGGGGCTGCGCGCGAACAGGATCGCTTCCCCTGAGGCCACGAGCTGGTGGGCGGCCGGAATCACCTCGCCCAGCGAGGTCAGGCGCAAGGGGGTGGTGGTCAGCGAGACGAGGGTGATCAGGCGATCGCCCGGTTGCACGTCCGAACGCGCCGCGCCCACTTCCGCCACGCGCCCGATCAACACGCCGCCCGAGCCCGTGACCGGGTTGTGCATCTTGCCCCGCTCGGCCACGATCGCCGCCACGCGGCTTTTCAGGGCTTCCAGGTCGCCATTCGTTTCCTGCTTGAGCTGGTAAAAGCTGGCCGAATCCAGATTCAGCTTCTCGACGGCCAGGCGCACCTCTCCCGGGCGCAGCGGCGAATCGAGTTCCAGGCGCTGGGCCTGATAGGGCAGAACGCCTGCGGGAGCCACCACCCGGTGGACGCCGAAGGGGCTTTCATCGAGGGTGGTCAAGGTCACATGTCGCTCCATGTCAGGGGTGCGGGGGCAGGCCGAGAATCTCGCGCGCCTCGTCCGGGCTGGCGACCTCGCGGCCGAGTTCGTGGGCCAGACGCACCACGCGAGCGACCAGCTGGGCGTTGCTCTCGGCGAGTTCACCCTTGCGGTAAAACAGGTTGTCCTCCAAGCCGACGCGCACGTGTCCCCCCATCAGAATCGCCAGCGTCGCCATCGGCAGCTGCTGAGAACCGACGCCGGCCACCGACCAGGTGCACATGGCCGGCAACGCGTCCACCAGAAATTGCAGGGCCCGCACGCCGCCCGGCATGCCGCCCGGCACGCCCAGCACGAAGTCGAAATGCAGCGGATGCGAAATTTCCCCGCGCTTGGCCAGCCGCATCGCGTTGGCGATCATGCCGGCTTCGAACACCTCGATTTCCGGCTTGATGCCGGTGGCCTTGAGCTTGTGCGCCAGCGCCAGCAGGAACTCGGGGCTGTTCATGAAGACCTCGTCCCCGAAATTGACCGTGCCGCAGGTGAAGGACGCCATCTCGAGGGCCGCCACGCAGGCCGCATCATCCAAGGGCGCCAGGCGTTCAGCTGTGGTGGCCGTGACGGCACCGCCGGTGGAAATTTGCAGGATCGGATTCGCCCCCGCGCGAATGCGCGTGAAGATCTCCCGAAAGAGGGCCGGCTCCTGGCTGGGGCGGCCCGCTTCATCGCGCGCGTGCAGGTGGATCAGGCTGGCTCCGGCGGCCACCGCGGCGAGTGAGGCGTCGGCGATTTCCCGGGGCCCGTAGGGCACAGCCGGGTTGTCGGTTTTCATGACTTCCGCCCCGACGGGCGCGCACGTGATGACCAGCTTGTCCATCGTTCCTCGCCCCGCTCAGCGGCGCGGGGAAACAGGCGGCGCGGCGGGCTCCCCGGCCTGTCCCTGGTGGAGCGGCGTCAGGGTGGGCATGCGGGTTCGCCCCCCCTTCAATTCGCGCACGAGGTTCACAATCCCCGGTGCCTCCGCAATCAAGGCGGGGGCGCGCATGACGTCGAACCAGACGCCTCGCAGGCGCGTCCACGGAGAGCCACTCGGCGCTCCGACGGCGATCGAGGCCCGCTGCACGATCTGGGTCAGGGTCGGCAGGTCCAACCGGGCATCCACCGGTTGCAGCCGGTGCCGATGCTTGAAGGCCAGCAACGCCTCGTAGAAGTCCGCATCGAAGCCGCCGGCTGGCGTCAGTTCCTCCCCGGCCAGGCACAGGCAAGCGCGCAGCACGCGTTCCTCGTAGGGCGCCAGCTCCGGCTCGGTACGACCCAGCAGGGCCAGGATCAAGGCGGGCACTTCCTCGAGGCGGAGCGGCTCCAGGCCGCTCTGCGGGCGGGTGTAGGCCCCCAGGTTCAAGGTCAAGGGCAGGCTGGCATCCAGCGAGGCGTCCTGCCTCAGTTCCGTCGCGTTCAAGCAGCGGGCCTCCGTGCCACGATGCGCTGACATGGCGTTCCTCCTCCATGAGAGAACGTGCGTCGGTGATCGAATTTCAGGTCGTCAGTTACATACCCCAAGGTGCGCGGATCCTTCTCACGCGAACAACGTTGTACTAGATTGTCGGCTGTTACACACGAACAATCAAGTCGGGCAGGCAGGGCAAGTCTCCTGCCTCGTCCGGCCGGCCTGAAAATCAGGGCCGCACCAGCCGGCTGGCGGCCCCTCGGTGCGGCGCATTGCCTGCTCCTGAGCGGCTAAACCGACCCCGGGCGCTGCAGGCGGCGCGTGCCGCGCGGCGCGATTTTCGGTTTGCCCTCGCCCGGGAATAGCCAGCTGAGCGCTGGGCCCACCCGACGGGCCCAGCAAGCCTCACTGTGGGTGCCTCGGGGATCACTGACCCAGCGCATGTTGTCTTCGGCCTTGAAGCCTTGCAGGGTCAGCAGATCCACCATCGAGTGGGCGACCCGGTAGAAGTCGCGTTTGGGGTGGACCCGGGCGGTTTCCAGTTCGCCGCAATCCAGGTAAATCCGGGCGCCGAGGGGCGGCGGCATGCCGGCGATGTAGCGGAAGATCTGGCTGCGGGCGAACCAGAAGGCTGGGGACAGCGCCGCCACGCGCCCGAACACCAGCGGGTAGCGATAGGCGGCGAACAGGGCGGTCAGGCCCCCCATGGAGGACCCTGCCACCCCGGTGTGCTCAGGGCCCGTCAGCGTGCGGTAGTGAGCGTCGATGTGGTCCTTCAGCCCTCCGACCACCCAGCGCAAAAAAGCGTGGCCCTCGCCGTCGGCGCCGAGGCGCGCGTCTTTCCAGGGGGATTGTTCGCTCAGGCGCTTTTCACCGCCGTTGTAGATGCCCACCACGATCAAGGGCGCCAACTCACCGGAGCGGACGAGGCGATCGCAGGTTTCATCGACCCCCCACTCCACGTTGAAGGCGGTGGCGGGATCGAACAGGTTCTGGCCGTCGAACATATAAAGAACGGGGAAGCGTCGGTTCGGCTCTTGATGGTAACCGGGTGGCAGGTACACCACCACCTCTCGTTCCCGCCCCAGCACCGGAATCGGCAGGGGGCCCACCACGCTCACATCGGTGCTGCGCGGCCGGGCCGGGCGCCGGGCACTGGCCTGGTCGCGCCAGTGTGGAATGTCGAGGCGCACCGTGGTGGTGCCCAGGGCCGCCAGGCGGCGGTTCTCCAGTTCCTGGCCCCGTTCATCGACCTCGACGGTGCGCCAGGTGCCGCGCGTGATCTTGTATTCCATGGTCGTGCCACGCGGCACGTCGAGTCCCAGACGGTAGCGTCCCGGTTCCAGTTCTTCGAAGCGGTAGGCCGGGTCGTCCGTGCGCCAGTCATTCAGCGTGCTGGCCAGATAGAGGCGCGCCCGGGCAGGGGTGGACGGGGCCAGCACGTCCACCGTGATGCGAATTTTGGAATCGAGTCGGCGGGTGACCATACCCGCCCAGTGTAGCCTGCTGAAGGGGGCTCGGTCCATGGGGCAGCCCTGC
Source organism: Candidatus Sericytochromatia bacterium (assembly GCA_035285325.1). NCBI lineage: Bacteria > Bacillati > Candidatus Sericytochromatia > Candidatus Sericytochromatia bacterium. The sequence goes on along the minus strand of JAYKJB010000117.1, from coordinate 58,562 downwards.
TGTCAGGGGCTGCGTGCCGCTCGTCTGCTGGTCGGGTATGAACGGCGGGTCCACCGGAGGCCTGCCCCCATGCGAATGACCCGCGTCCTGCTCTTTTCCGCCACGCTGAGCGCCATGTTCGCCAGCAGCGCCTGCGATCGCCTGCAGGCCCTCGCCCCGCTGTTGCCTGAGTTGCTGGTGTGCGGGGCCCCCGTGCTGCCGCAGGAGATGGCTCGCCTGGGCGAGGGGCCTGCCTTGTTCGTGGATGCCGTGCGGGTCCTGACGGCTGAAGTGGCCCGCCAGACACGCCAGCTGTCGAGCGCGCTGCAAGGGGGCGTGCGCCTCGACGGACAGGTCTTCGAGGCCCTTGGTCCCTATGCCTGGCAAGGTCAGGGCACCTATCAGCGCGAAGCCGCCGACGACCGGGTTTATCGCCTGCGCCTGTACTGGGGGGAAGGGCACGCGGGCAAGGCGGTGGACCAACCGTTGGAAGCCGAGTTGACCCGGCTCGACAGCTACGTGCCAGACCTGCTCGCCCTGATCAATCCGGCCGGGGTCCGTGGCCCCTTGTTCCCGCTGTTGCAGCCGACGCCCTTGCCGGGCGGGGGCTGGGGCTTTCGGGACGAGGCCTTGCGACTCGACGTGGGCACCGTCTTGAAGACCACCACTCAGGGCTTCACGCTGCAACTGGCGCTCGGCTCCACCCGTCAGACGCTGGGCGCCTTGGCGCGCCAGATCGCGTCACGACGGCTTCCCTTGAGCCTGGAAGACACTGCCATGACGCACGTGGGCCGCGGTTTCAAGCTCGGCATCAAGCGCTTCGGCGTGACCGTCTCGCTCGACGACGGCGCGGTCACGCCGCAGGGAGACTACTTGTTCGAAGCTCAGCACGGGCCGGTGCGATTTTGGGGGGCGGTCACGACGGCGGCGGAGGGGCCGCGCGTGTCGCTGCGCTGCAGTGAAGCGGAAGACGGCGAGTTTGCCTCGTTGACCTGGCGCGACGGCAAGGCCCACATGGCCTGGAAAGGCGGCTCCAGCGCCTTCTCGCTGCCGGGCCTGGCCAAGTTGCGGGCCGGCCTGTGAAGGGGCAGCTCCCGTGACCCGCTGCTGGCTGCGCGACGGTGACGGCGAGAAGCTTCCGGCGCGCGGAGGATCCGCGAAACGCCACATTTCCGCGCGTGGCACGCCATCGCCGGCCTCGCTCACGGAGCGCACGGCTGGCCGAATCCCAGGGAGGCAGGACGGGGGGACGTTGGTTGGAACGCTCCTGGGGGGCATCCTGCTGGCCTGCCTGGCAGGGCCGCCTGCCTGGGCCGAGCGTGACCCGCACGTGCCGCTCTGGCGGTTCACCCAGGACGAGGTCAGCGGGCTGGCCGCTTCACGGCGCTACCCCGGCGTGTGCTGGGCGATCCAGGACTCCGGCCCTGGCCAGCGGGCGGTGCTGCTGGCGTTTCGCGAGCAGGCCGGTCGGCTGGTCGCCTGGCCGGATGGTAGCCGGGTGCGGAGCGTGCCCGTTGCGGGCGCCCCCAATCGAGACTGGGAAGAAGTGGCGGCCGATGCGTCGGGGAACCTCTGGATTGCCGATAGCGGCAACAATGATGAAGATCGCACCGACCTGAGCCTGTGGCGCGTGCCGGAACCCGATCCCTACCGCGCGCGACAGGCCACCGCCAGCCTGCGGGTGCCCTTTCGCTATCCGGATGCCCCGCCGTGGGGGCGCTCGTTCGACGCCGAGGCGCTCTGGTTCTGGCAGGGCGAGGCCTACGTGATCACCAAGACGGCCGGCCACGGGCTGTACCACTTTCCGGCGCTGGACGGCAGCCCGGTCACGCTGACCCGCCTCGGCGCCTTGACGCCGCCGGCTCGCGGTTTCGAGGGCCTGGTGACGGGGGCGGCGATCGCCTCGGACGGCACGCGCCTCGCCGTGGCGGCCGGGCGGCGGCGCCTGTACGTCTACGAATCCGCCCTCGCGCCCACCACGCCGGCGGCCATGGCCGCCGTGGTGGCGCAACCGCCTCGCTGGTCTTGTCCCTACGCCTCGGATCAGCGGGCCTGGCAGGTCGAGGCCGTCACCTTTCGCCCGGGCAGCCACGACCTCTGGTGCGCGGCCGAGGAAGGTCCGCTGTGGTGCTTCCCAGCCTCGTTTTACGCCCGCTGAGTGCCAGGTTGACGTCGCTCCGACCGAACGTCGCCGGCCAGTCGGCGGATCGTTCGGATCGACCGTCGGAGACGGCGGCCGTGCCGGCGTGTCTCGATAGGGAAGCAAGGGGGAGGGAAACACGTGACCGCGCCTGCTCGTCGGATTCGGCTGGATGCGCCCGCGGCGATCGCCGTGATGCTGGCCATGGCCGCCTGTCAAAGCCAGGCGCCACAGGCCTCGGCGCCGGACGTGATCACCCGCTCCGGGGGCGCCCGTGGCGCGGGAGCCCCGCCCGCCAAGGCGCCCGAGGACCCGCAGGCGACCCTGGCGCGAAACCTGGGCTTGCTGGCGCCGGTGGGGGCGGTCACCCCGGCTCAGATCCAGACCGTCACGGCCGGCGGGCAGCCGGTGGCCGGGGCGGAGATCATTGTGGGAGATTTGCGCGCCCTCACGGACGCCCAGGGGTTGGTCAATCTGCCGCCCGAGGTCGCCAAGCTGGGGCGCCAACCGGCCGTGATCCGCGCCCCGGGCTACATGGCCGTCGAGCAGGATGTGATTCCGGGCTTCGCGGTGCAACTGAGCCCGGTCGATGCGCAGCGCACCACCATCACGGCGGCGGCCGGCGGCACGGCCATGAATGCGGCCGGAAACCTGGAGGTGGTATTCCCACCGGGCTCCCTCAGCGGCGATACGCGCGTGGCGGTGACGCGCGCGTACGGTCAGTGGGGCCTGCCTGGTCAACGCCTGCCGCAGCAGATGCCCTTCACCATGAGCACGGAGAAGGACGGCAAGCCCTTCTCCTTCACGGATGCGGGCTACAAACTGGCGGACAACGTGCCGCTGGGGACGTATCAGTACGGTCTCGATCTGGGTGAGGGGGTGTCCGTGGCGCCGGGCGCCAAGGTGGTTGTGCGGTTCAAGGCCGAAGGTCCGATGGCGGCGCTTCTGGATGCGCGCTACAAGGCGGGGGACACCTTTGCCCAGCAGACCGAGTCCGTCACGCGGGATGCCGCAGGCCACTACTGGCTGGCCATGCAGATGGTGGGCCCGAACACGGCCAGTGTCATTGCGACCGGGGGGGCCGGCGCGGCACCGCCCCTGCGGCGGCGCCTGATGGCGGCGCAATGTCAGTCCTTCACCGACCAGGAACCCAAGACCTTCTGGGTCAAAAAGCAGTGGGCCTCCATGACGCCCGGCATCGAGATTCCCATCTGGGTCAACGGTTACAGAACGAGCAATAACGTCAGCGCTGACTGGGTCAACCAGTACGCGGCCAGCTCCGGAGGGGGATGCACGACCTCCGGCACGGCGGCCCAGTATGAAGGCGGCGGCACCTACAACATGGCCACCGGCAGTTCCATTCCGGGATGGGTCACCCTGGTCACCCACAACCCGGGCGTCAATGGCGGCCGCTGCGTCTACTACCAGTTCGACCCGAATCAGTACTATTGCGAGGGCGGCCGCATCAAGGTCAAGGACCCGGGTGGCGAGTGGCAGACGACTTACACGCAGTGGAACTCGAAATCGATCAACGCCCTGGTGAACTGGAATTCGGACGACCCGCGGATCAGTGGCCCGGTGGCCGGTGCCCGGGTGAACTTCAACCACTCGGTCTCGCCGATGCGCGCCGGCACCGCTCTGTCGCTCGACTCGGGCAGTGACGGCTACGCGTCGACCACCGGCGTCGAGGGGAGCAACGGGTCGGTGTCGGCCTCCCTGCCCGGGCAAGCGGGCTTCACCTTCGGCAGCACCAGTGGCTATCTGGTCGATTGCCGCACGGTCGATCTGCGAATTCACAAGAACATGCCACGGGTGGAGCTACAACCCACGGTCAATGGGGCCTCTCCCGGCGCGGTGACGCTGAAAACCAGCCTGGGTGATTTTCCGCTGTCGGCGGTGGTGAACACCACCGTCAAGCCGAGCATCCCGCTCAACTCCCCCTCCGCCTCTTTCAGCGTGAACGGGGCCTATCAGCCCTCGGCCAGCGAGTGGGTCGAGATGTCTTCCGCGGCCGTGGATGCGGGTTGGAACACGACCAAGAACCTGCCCACCACGTTCTGGTTCTCGCGCAGCATCACCGCGTCCCTCGTCTACGAGTCGAACGATGCGTCCCAACCGGCTGAGAGCCGCCCGGCCAGCGTCTGGAACGGGCAGGCGGTCAGTGGGGCGGACCTGACCTTCAGCCACCCTCAATCCGCTTATGCGGGCAAGACGCGCCAGGAACCACTCAGCTTCACCAACCTGACGGGGAACGCGACGACGTGGGGGCTCAGCGGGGCCGCCTCGAGCATCACGGCGCAGCGCAGCGCCAACGGGGTGACGCTGTCCGGCACTGCTTCGGCCAGCGTGAACGGGACCACGGTGAACCTGCCGCTCAACGCCAACCTGCCACGCCTGACCCTGCGTGCCTCGGGGAACCTGAGTGGCAAATGGGAGGCCGAATACGATCTGGTGGCAGGCGACGGCTCGCTGGTCAGCAAGCGCGTGACGCTTCAGCCTCAGGGCACGACCCTGGTCTTCAACCTGCCGGTGGAGGACCCCTTGAACCAGCCAGGCAAGCACACCTTTCGGTTGAAGAGCGTGGCCTCGGAGGACGGCGCCAACCGCCTGCTGATGCCCGATGGCGGAATGAATTACCCGGAGGTCACCGGGGTCTACCGAGGGGCCCTGTTCCTTTATCCGGTGGAGTTGAAGTCCACCTTCGTGGCGCCCAAGTGAGGCTCCACGGCGGCCCCCTGGATCTGACAGCGAGGACCCTTGTTTAAAGGCTCCCGGGTTGGGTACGGGACAACTGGGGGAGTCGCTTGAAGCCCGCTTCAGGCGACTCAGGTGGAAATTGGGGGAGGACCACCAGTGTCAGTGACCATGCGTCGTGTTCGTTTGGGTGCGCCGGCGGCGATCGCCGTGATGCTGGCCTTGGCGGCCTGTCAGACGCGGGCGCCGCAAGTGATGGAACCCGAAACCCGAGGGAGCAGCAGCACGTCGGGTGCGGCGGGTGCCGTCGCGACGAACGACGATCCGGCCTACCAGGCCGAGGAAACCCTGGCCCGCAATCTCGGTCTGGTGGCACCAGTCGGCGAGGTCAAAAAGAACCAATTCCAGCTGGTGGGCGCGGACGGCGCCTTCATTTCTCGCGCTGAAGTGGTCGTGGGTGATTTCCGTGGCTTCACCGACGCGAAAGGCATGGTCACCATGCCGATTGCGACCGCCAACCTGGGACGCCAACCGGCCATCATTCGGGCGCCCGGGTACGTCCCGATGGAAATGGACATCGTACCGGGCTTTGCGGCGCGGCTGCCCCAGGTGGATGCGCAGCGCACCACCATCACGGCGGCGGCCGGTGGCAAGGCGCTCAATTCGGCGGGGAATATGGAAGTGATTTTCCCGCCCGGTTCGCTGACGGGGGATGCCAAGGTGGCGGTGACCCGCGTGTATGGCCAATGGGGCTTGCCCGGCCAGCGCCTCCCGGAACAGATGCCCTTCACCAACAGCAGCGAGAAAGACGGGCCGCAACAGTCCTTTGCGGACGCCGGCTATAAACTGGCCGACAACGTGCCCCTGGGCACCTATCACTACAGCCTCGACCTGGGCGAGGGCGTCTCGCTGGCGCCGGGGGCGCAGGCGGTGGTGCGCTTCAAGGCCGAGGGCCCGATGGAGGCCCTGCTGGCCGACCGCTACGCCGCGGGCGACACCTTTTCCGAACAAGCCGAGTCGGTGACGCGCGATTCGGAGGGCCACTTCTGGCTGGCCATGCAGGTGGTGGGGCCTGTGCTTCAGGGGGCCACGACCGGCGGTGCCCGGGTGGCACCGCTGCAGCGGCGCTTGATGGCCGCCGAGTGTCAGACCTTCAACGACCAGGAAGCCAAGACCTTCTGGGTCGCGAAAACCTGGGCCTCGATGACACCGGGGATTCAGATTCCCATCTGGAAGAACGGCTACCGCACCAGCGACAACATCAGCGTGGACTGGGTCAATCAGTACGCGGCGGTGTCGGGCGGCGGTTGCACCACCTGGCAGACTGCGGCGCAGTACGAAAAGAATTCCTGGAACATGGCCAAGGGCAGTACGATTCCCGGCTGGATCACGCTGGTGACGCACAATTCCAAGGTGAACGGCGGGCGTTGCGTCTACTACCAGTTCGACCCGAATCAGTACTATTGCGAGAAAGGCCGGATCAAGGTCAAGGACCCGGGCGGCGAGTGGCAAACCACCTACACGACGTGGATCTCCAAGTCGATCAACGCGCTGGTCAACTGGAGTTCGGACGACCCGCGCCTGAGCGGGGTCGTGCCGGGGGCCCAGGTCAACTTCAGCCATTCGCTCTCCCCTCTGCGCGCCAACACGCCCTTGACCGTCATCGCGGCCTCGGACGGCTACGCTTCGACCCTGGGGCTCGACGGGTCGGCAGGGTCTGCTTCGGCCTCCGTGCCAGGGCAAGCCGGCTACACCTTCAGCAACACCAGCGGCTATCGGGTGGATTGCCGGACCGTCAATCTGCGCATCTACAAGAACATGCCGCGGGTGACCCTCCAATCCACCGCTTACGGCACGCCCTCCGCGCCCGTGGTGCTCAAGACGACCCTGGGAGATTTCACCCTGCCGTCGCTGGCGAATGCCACCGTCAAGCCGACCATTCCGCTGGATGCTCCCTCGGCCTCGTTCCGGGTGAACGGCAGCCATCAGACCGCCCCCAACGAGTGGGTCGAGATGGTCTCGGACGCGCTGGACGCCGGCTGGAACACCACCCGCTCGCTGCCCACCACCTTCTGGGTCTCCCGGCCGCTCTCCGCGTCGCTGGTCTACCAGTCCAACGACGCGTCCTTGGCGGCTGACGGTCGTCCCGCCAGCGTCTGGGACGGGCAACCCGTCGGTGGGGCCAGCCTGACCTTCGCGCACGCGCAATCGGCCTATCCGAACAAGACGCGGCAGGAGCCGCTCACCTTCGCCAATGTGAACGGCAGCGCCGCCACGTGGGGCATCCGGGGCGCGACCTCGAACATCACGGCGGAACGCAGCAGCAACGGCATCACGCTGTCCGGAAGCGCGACGGGCGTCGTCGATGGCTCGGTGGTGAGCGTGCCGGTTTCCGCCAACCTGCCCAGCCTGACGATTCGGGCGATCGGCCCGGTCTCCGGGTCCTGGGTGGTCAATTACGACTTGGAGGCCCCCAATGGCAGCGTGACCACCCGCAGCACCACCGTGCAGGGGCAAGGTTCTCAGTTGGTCCTGACGCTGCCGGTCGAGGATCCCTTGAATCAGCCTGGCAAGCATACCTTCCGCCTCACCAGCATCCTGTCGGCGGACGGGACCACCCGGATGAATTTGCCTGCTGTCAGTGGCCTGACGGATTACCCATCCGTGACCGGGCTGCACCGCGGCGGAAGCTTCCAGTATCCGGTGGAACTCTCCCCCACCTTCGTGGCGCCGAAGTAGGCGCCTTTCATTCCGGCGCAGCCTGGGCCGGGTAGGAAGGCCCTTGATGCGAGACGTCGTTCTGGCCCCGCTGGATGGGGAGTCCGCGGGGCAGTGGCTGGCCGACCGGACTGCCCTGGTTCCTCACGCCGGTGTGGCAGCCGCCCTCGGCGTTCCCTTTCAGTCGTTGGCCCAGCACGCCCGCGCGACGCTGGCCGGGCAAGGCGAGTGGCGGGTTGCTTCCGCCTTGGACTGGCAGCGCCACTTGCTCGTCTTGCTTGCGGATGAATTGCCCGCCGGCGAGGTGATGCCGGAAGCCCGCAGCCTGGCGCCTCTGCTGGCCGGCTTGTTGCGGGGCGGGGCTGACCTCACGCGGCTGGGCACAGAGGCCCCTCCGCGCGTCCGACGCCTGGCCCGCCTGGCGGCCGCTCTGCAAGCGTCCCTGCGAGCGCGAGGTCTGCTGCATCCGGCGGAACTGGCCTGGGAGGCCGCCCGCTCGGCTTCGCTCCGGCCGCTTCCCGTCCTGCTGACGGGGTATCTCGGCCTGGATGCGGGCGAGTCGACCTACCTGGGGGCGATCGCCGCTCCAGGCAGCGTCATCTGCCTGCCCGTGCCGCCCGAGGGCCCCAGTGCGGCGCAGCAACGCCTGATGCAGCGGCTGCGCGACGATGGCTGGACCGTTCGAGAGGCCCCGCCTGTCTTCCGGGAGGCGGCCGGGCGTCGGGTGAACGGCTACAGTTTTGCGGATGAAGAGTCGGAATGGCGCGGGGTCTTGGGGCTGGTCAAGCAGCGGCTGGGGGCGGGGGTGCCCGCCGCAGGCGTGGCGATCGTCGTGCGCGATCCGGCCGCCCAGGCCCCGCTGGCCCTGGCGATCGCCCGCGAGTTCGAGTTGCCGCTGCGCCCCACCCACCGCATTCCGCTCTCCGAGACCTGGCTGGGCTCCTGGTTGCTGGCCTGGGAGGAAGCGCTCCGTGGCGGGTTTCGGGACAGGGCCTGCGCCGCGCTGTGGCGCCACCGGTTGACCGAACGCCCGCCTGACGCCGAGGTCGGCGCGTCGAGCGACGCGGCGGCTCCCGCGCTTCCCACGGACTTCTGCCAGGCCTTCACTCCGCCCGCTGGGCAGAGCGGCGTGGCCTGGTGCGACTGGTTCGAGGCCGCCTGCCAGCGTCTGGGCCTGCTGCAGCGGGTCGGAGAGGATCCGGTGTCCTACGTCGGACTGGCCCTGCTGCGGGAGGATCTGCGGGCCTGGCTGCGGGCGGAGACCGCGCTCAGCCTGCGCGGCTTTCTGGAGGCCCTGAACGCCGTGAGTTCGCTGCTGCGCGTGCCGGCGGTGCCCGGCGAGGGGGGCGTGGCCTTGCTATCACCCGGGGAGCTCGTCGGTGTGCGCTTTCAGGAGGTCTACGCCGTGGGTCTGGCGGAAGGGCATTGGCCGCCGCCGTTGCGCGAAAATCCCGCCTGCGACTTTCACGATGGGGCCGCCGCCGCGGCGCTGGGGGCTGAATTTCCGTCTCCCCGCGACCGGCTCGAAAGGGAGTGGGCCGAGTTCCAGGCGGCGTGTGCCGCCGCCACCGAGGCCCTGACCCTCAGCCATGCGCGCGGCCTCGCCGGTCGGGCGACGCTGCCGAGCCCTTACTGGGCGCAGCGCGGCATCACGCCGGAGGCAGCGCCGGCGCCGCTGGTGCTGGCCAGCCGGCGCATGCTGCGCCAGCACTGCCTCGACGCGTTGACGCCCGAGCAAGAGCCGCTCGCGCCCCGCTTGCAGGCGGCCCTGGCGATCGAGGCGGCCCGGGAAGGCGCCGCGCCGCCGGGCCCCTACGAGGGCCAGACCGGACGCCGCTGGGACCCGGCGGCCCAGATGTTCAGCGTGACCCAGCTGACCGCCCTGGGCCAGTGTCCGTTCCGCTGGTTCGCCTCGCATGCGCTCAAGCTGGTGCCTCGGCGCGTCCCGGAGGACGAATTGACGCCCGCGGAACGCGGCAATTTATACCATCTGGCCCTGTTCCAGGCCGGCCAGGCCGCGCTGGACCAGCTCGACTGGCGCGCCGGGCTGGGCGAGGCCTTGCCGGCGGCGTTGGAGGAGGCCCGGGAGGCGCTGGAACTGCCCGCCGACGCACGCTGGGAGCGTCAGCGCCTGGAACATCTGGCCACCCTGCGGCGCGCAATCGCTGCCGACGACTTCTTGAGCGCAGGCGCCCGCCCGGAGGCCCTGGAAGATGCGTTCACCACCACCTGGGCGGGGCTGCGGTTGACGGGACGGATCGATCGCATCGACCGACGGGCGGATGGCACGCTGGAACTGGTGGACTACAAGCTGGGGGCTTCGCCGCCTGCCGGCGTGTGTGACGCGCACGGACGCCTGGGGCTCGATCTTCAGCTGCCGATCTACGAACAGGCAGCCGTGCAGGCGCGCGGCCCTGATACCCTCGTGGCGCAGACCCGCTATTTTTCGCTGAAAAAGGCCCGGGTTCTGAGTTCTAAACGGCCGGAGGCCAGCGACCTGGAGGACTTCGTCGCACGGGTGCGACGCACGTTCGAGAGTGGGACCTTTGCCGTTCAGCCGGACCTTCGCCGGGAGGCTTGCAGCCGCTGCGACATGCGGCCGGTCTGTCGGGTGGGCATCGGGCTGGAGCGCAAGCGCCAGGCGCCGGCGGACGGCACCTCGGAGGCGCCAGCCCCCTGAGCCAGTGGCCCTCGGGAAGCCAGCGGTCGATCAGGGGGCGCCGTCATCCTGCTGGACGTGGCCGAGTGGCTGAGCACGCCCCCCGTGTGGCTACGAGGAGAAGGCGTCAGGGGCGACGGTGGGCGTCCAGGTGAAGTCGGTCAGCCTCACGTCGAACACGCGTCCGCTGCCGGCATACATGGTGATGCGCAGCAGGGCCATCAGGGCGGGATCGACCGCGATCACCTCGCGCGTGATCGCGCCATCGAGATAGCGAATCTGGTCGACCTGGACCCGCTTGACCGGGCGACCGTCTTCCTCAGCATCACCCAGAAAGGTCCAGACGGCCCCCTCGGCGGTCAGGCGATCCATCATCGATTTCGGATCGGTCTCCGGCAGGCTGTGATTGCGGTTGTTGGCCAGGCGCGGGTCATCGGCCGGCATGGTGATGGGCAAGAAGCTGAGCAGCCCCTTGGCCCGCACCCGGCAGGTGACGGTGTCCTGGGTGGTGAGCAACGCGCCCTCCGCCAGCGGGTTGGAGGTCTTGATCATCTCGACCCGCAACCTGGCAGGAGAGGCCCACAGCAGCTTCATCTCGCTGCTGACCTTGCGCAGTTCGGCGACTTGCTTGCCCCCATTGAAGTGACCTTCGGAATAGGTGCGGATGTAGGCCTGAAAGGCCTTGGCGGATTGGTTGCGTTGCCGCACGGCGGCGAGCAACTGAGCACCTTCGGTGAGGCCCGGTGAGGCCACGGCGATCCCGGCGGCGGGACCCGTCACCTGTGCAGGCAATGGGGCGGCCGGGCGCGCTCCCGCCGGCAGGCCTGGGCTGCCGGCGCCAGGACTGCCCTCCGGGACCAGGGTCAGCGAGGGCGTCGGGCGCTGCATCGGATTGGCAGGCGGTTGGCCGGCCGGCGCGGCTGGCATCGCCTCGGTGAGACGGGCTGGCGCCGGGACAGTCCGCAGGGGCCGCGCCGGCGTGTTGAAGGCTCCTCGTCCACAACCCGCGAGCAGCAGCAGGGCCACGCCAAACGCCGCGGCGTGGCGCAGGAGCGGCCAGGGGTGTTGGGCGGATGAATGCGTCACGATCTTCTCCTCGGCGCGACGGGAACCTCATCATGCTTATCGGGGGCGATCGCCCCGTCCGACGTCGGAAAGGGGGAGGAAAGGTTAAGAGTTACCCAAGAAAACAACAAATTTAGAGTGCGTGGGCGACGCGGGCGGGTGCCGTGCCAGCTTGACGAATCGACCCGGCTCGCGGACACCATGGGGCGTGTCTGCTGCCGCTGAACATTCGAGCCCGCCCGAGGCCGTCGATGCGGACCTCGTCGTCATGGCCGGCGCGGGCGCCGGCAAGACCACCCTGCTCTCGCGGCGCTTCCTCCATCACGTGCAGGTGGAAGGCCTCAGCCCGCTTGCCGTGGTGGCGGTGACCTTCACGGAACTGGCCGCCACCGAATTGCGGGCCCGGGTGCGGGCCCTGGTGCAGGCGCAGCCGGGCGCCACGCCCGACACGCTCGGCGCGCTGGAGGCCGCTCCCATCTGCACGCTGCACGCCCTGGCCGCCCGCATCTGTCGGGAGCATCCGGACGCGGCCGAGGTGCCGCGGGGGTTTCGCGTGCTGGATGAGCGCGAGGGGCGCCTCTGGCAGGCGGAACAACTGGACGCGGCGATCGCCCGTCTGCCTGCGCGCAGCTTCGAAGGCCTCGCCTGGAGTCATATGCGGCAGGCGCTCGAGGAACTGGGGCGAGAGCCCCACCTGGCGGCCCAGGCGCTGGCCGCGCCCCTGCCCGAGCCGACCGAGCTTGCGGCCTGGCTTCGCGATGCCGCCCTGGCCGACTGTCTGGCCGACCCGACGTGGCAGCACGCGGTGGAAAGCTTGCGGGCGATCGCCTTCCCCCCCGAAGCTCGCATCGAGGCCCTGCGCGCGCAAACGCTGCAGGCCGTCACCCTGCTCGAGGCCGCGGCGGCAGGGGCGGCTGACCCGGCGGCCGCCTGTGCGGCGATGAGTGGGCTGGCCCTGCGCGGCAAGCTCGGCTGGCCGGGGCGAGACAGCGAGGTGGAGGCGCTCAAGGAGGCCATTCGAGTGGTCCGCGAGGCGCTCAAGGCGCTGGAACCAGAGGTCAGCGTGCAGCCTGGTCCCGCCGACCAGGCCTGGCCGGCCGTGCAGCCGTTGCTGCGGGAGGCCTGGGAGCAGGTGCAAGCCCAGCTGGCCGTCGCCAAGCGCCAGGCGCGTTGCCTCGATTACGCCGACCTGGAACTGGGGGCGCTGCGGGCCTTGCGTCAGCCTGAGGTGCGGGCGTTCTACCAGGCGCGCTGGAAGGCCTTCATCGTCGACGAATTTCAGGACACCAACCCGACCCAGGCCGAGTTGTTGACCTGGCTGACGGCGGACGCCCGGCTCACCATCGTGGGCGATGACAAGCAGGCGATTTTTGGCTTCCGGCGCGCGGATGTCAGCGTGTTTCACCGGTTTCGCGAGGCGATCGCGGCCCGCGGCGAAGAACGCTCGCTGCTGACCAGTTACCGCACTCACGTCCCGCTGGTGGCGGTCTTGAACCGGGTTTGTGCCCCCTTGCTGGGGGCCTTGCATCGCGACATGGACGCGCGGCGCGCCGCCCCCGCCGACGGGCCTCACCTGACGGCGGCCTGGTTGGATGTGGACCCTCATGACCGCCGCGTGACGAGTGGGGACAGGCAGCGGGCGGAGGCCTTTGACGTGGCCGAGCGGATCGCGCGCGACCTGGCTGAGGGGCGTCCCGTTCACGACCGACGCACCGGGGCCATCCGCCCGCTGGCTCCCACCGATGTGGCGGTGCTGGCCCGCACCTGGGCCGCCTTGCCGGCCTTCGAGGAGGCCTTGCGGGCGCGTGGCATCGCGGCCGTGCAGACCAAGGGGGGAGACCTGTTCGACACGCAGGAAGCGCTGGATGGTCTGAGCCTGCTGCAATGGCTGGCCGACCCCGCCGATGCGCTCTCGCTGGTGGCGGTGCTGCGCAGCCCGATGGGGCACGTGCCGGACGGTGCGCTGGCGGAGCTGGCGGCCACGCTGGGCGACACCCGAGACTGGTCGGCGGCTCTGGCGGAGGCCTCCCAGCCTGACATCCGGCACGCCGCGCAATGGCTCACGGCGCTGCGGGCGGCGCGCCGGGGCGACGCGCCGTCCGACCTGCTGGTTCGCGCCGACCACCTCAGCGGTTACACTGCGGTGCTGGCTCATTTGCCCGGTGCCGCCCGGCGCCTGGCCGACTGGCAGGGCCTGGTGACGCTGGTGCGGGAGTTCGAGCGTGGGGGCCAGGATCTGGAGAGCGTGGTGCTGCGCCTGCGCCGCCTGCGGGCCAGCGGCGTGAGCTTCGAGCGCCCCGCGCTGGAGACGGGGGAGGCCGTCAGCTTGATGACCCTTCACGCGTCGAAGGGGCTGGAGTGGCCGTTGGTGGCCCTGGTCGACCTGGCGCGGCGGCCTCCGGTCCATACGCCCACGGTGCGCGCGGACGCGCAGCTGGGGGTGGCCCTGCGCATCGTGGCCTCCGCCTCCAGCGAAGAGGCGCCTCCGCCGCTGCTCTATCGCTGGCTTGCCAGGGAGCAGGCCCTGCTGGAGCGGGCCGAGCGACGGCGCTTGCTCTATGTCGGGATGACGCGGGCGCGCGACCACCTGATGCTCTCCGCCGCTGCCCGTGCCGGCGGCTGGCTCGATGATCTGGCGCCCGCGCTGGCGTCGGCCGGCATCGTGCCGACGTGGGTGCCCTTTGCGCCCCCGCCGGAGGCGCCAAGCCCCCCGCGCGCTTCCGCCATCACGCGCGCGGCCGACTGGGCCCTGGGACCTGGTGCGCCCCCCATCCGCTTCGACCCGGCGGCCTGGGGACAAGCCTGGCGCGCAGACGACGAGGCCCTCGACCGGCTTTCATGAGCGGGCCTGCCAGCGCCCCCCCAAGGCGTTTGCGGGGGTGACGGGTGGGGTACATGGGGGCGGGGTGCCCGGCTGCTGTCCGGAAGACCTGTCCCCCGCCCCGGCTGGAGTTCGAAGCTTGCGCACGCGTCTGTCTCTTGGTTCGCTGGGCCTGGCGGTCCTGTTCGGGGCGTTGGCTTGTGCCCCCAAGCCCTCGGAACCCAGCGTTCCCGCCGCTTCGGTGGCGCGGGTGGTCAAGCGCCCTGACCTCAAGGCCAAGCCACAACTCGGCGACGAGGCAACGCTCAGCCAGGTGCAGGGCAGTGGTCGGGTGCAGGTGGCGTTCGAGGGGCTCGACCCATCGGCGGATGACGCTGCCGGCCTGGTCAGTAACGCGGGCGCCTCCCTCGTGGGCGTCGACCCGGGCGGGTTGCTCAGCAAGACCAAGCCCTATCGTCTGGCCCAGAGCACCCGCGACATTGCCCGGGTCACGCTGACCCTCACCGGCCCCGGGGGCTATCGGCAGGTGCAATCGCTGACGCGTGCGGAAATGCTGCAACCGCTGGTCGCGTCCTATTTTGCCAATGTGCCCGTCGGCAACGCCACGCTGGCGGTCCGGGTGCTGGACGCCGCGGGCGCCGAGATCGGGGCGGCCCAGCAGGCGTTCGTGGTGGCCAAGGGAATCCTGACGCGCGTTCCGCTTGCGGTGACGCTGGGACGCCGTCCGGCGGTGGCCGGCAAGCCGGGCGAGACCGGCGGCGTGGCGGCGGTGGTGTCGTTTCAGTCGGCGACGCAGGAGCGCTTCAACATCACGGGGTACTGGTTCGTCAGCGGGGAGGGCCAGGCGCCCGCCTATCCCATGCAGGGCTGTGGCCAAGGCTACGTCTGGTTCGTCAGTCAGGTTGGCCAGCAGGTCTATGCGCGCGTCAGCGGCTACAACGACAGCGCGGCTCGGTTGTGGCCCAACACCTACTGGGAAGAGGAGGTGCGGGGCGTTCTGGACGGCGCGCGCCTGCTGGCGCGCGGGCAGGTCCGCTACGTCGATGAGGCCGGCCTGGCGCCCACGCGCACGGAAGATTCCTTCTATGTCCTCACCTATGACCCGGACAAGATTCGCATGACCGGCACGCGCAACGGACTGGGCGGCTGGGCCGTGCCCTATCGCTTCTTGCCGAATTGCGGGGAGACCCCGCCGCCGATCCTGCCGGTGGCCGCGCTGCGCCCCACCACGCCGCCCAGCTGGCTTCCCACGACGCCCCCCAGCGGCGTGCCCGTGGCAGCGCCGAGTCCTCGCGTGGTGCAGGGCCGGGTCTTCGATCACGATGGGCGTCCGCTTGCCGGGGCGCGGGTGTCGCTGGCCTCGCTGGAAACCTCCTGGTTGCGGGTCACCACCACGAGCGCGGATGGCAGTTACACGCTCGGACCGTTGACGGATGTCCCGGCGGAACCGGGCCTGGAAATGCTGGCGGAGGCGGAGGGGCGCACCAGCCCATTCCACTATGTTCGCACCGACGACATGCTGGACGGCGATGCCCGGTCGCTCTGGTTGTCGCCGCCCGGCTTCCCGCACGCCGGCTGCTATCGCCCGCGGCCCTGGCTGCCTCGTCCCGCTTCCTGCGCCACCGCTGGACCGACCTCGCCACCGCTGCCCGCGCCTTCCGCCACGCCCGCGGCCTTGAGCACGCCCACGGCCCCCCCCCGTCCCAGCGCCACGCCCGCGCCGGCCACGCCCCTTCCCAGCGCCACGCCGACGCCCGGCCCCACACCGACCATCGCGGGGCGCTGAGCACGCCTTGGCCTGGCGAACCATCCCGCGGGTGATGCCAGGCGCTGCCCGGATGGTATAACGGGCGTGTCGCCTTGAGGAGCACGCCATCGTGTCAGACTTCCGGGGGCGGCGGGTCCTGATGCTCGGCACCTTCGACCCGGAATTCCCCCGCAATCGGCAACTTCTGCGTTTGCTGGCCCAGCTCGGCTGCCAGGTCGAGTGTTGCGCGCTGCCGCTCTGGGGCGCCGACCGGGTAGCGGATCTAACCCAGCGGCGTTGGCAGAGGGTGGCGGCCAGCGTGACGCTGGCCTGGCGCTTGCCCATGCGCTTGCTTGGCTTCATCTGGCGCCACCACCGGCGACCCGATTGGGTGCTGGTGCCGCATCCTGCTCAGCTGGATGCCGGCGTGATCGGCCTGCTGTGCCGCCTGCTGAGGGTGCCCTTGGTGGTCGATTTTTTCGTCTCCTTGCACGAGACGGTGGTGCTGGACCGTCGCCTGATCCGGCCAGGCTCCCCGCTCGCGTTGGGGCTGCAGTGGGCCGATAGCGCGGCTGCTCGCTTGGCGGACGTCCTGCTGGCCGACACCCCGGAAAACGCCGACCATTTTTCCGCTTGCACTGGAACGCCTCGCCGGCGCTGGCGGGTGCTGCCGATCGGGGTCGATGCCGCGCATTTCGCGCCGCGCCCTGAGCGAGATTCGATGCCCGCCACGGTGCTCTTTTACGGCACGTACATTCCCCTCCACGGCATCGAGACGATCGTGCGCGCCGCCTGCCTGTTGCCGCCCCACTATCGGGTACAGCTGTTGGGCGACGGCCAGCAACGCCCGGCCATCGAGGCCCTCGTGCGAGAGCTGTCAGCCCCTGTGGAAATGTTGGCAGCGGTTCCGGAGACGCAGCTGGCGGACCGGATCGCGCAGGCGCAAGTCTGTCTGGGCATTTTCGGCGAGGGCCCGAAGGCCCAACGCGTGATTCCCAACAAGGTGTTGCAATGCCTGGCGGTCGGACGCCCCGTGATCACCGCGGAGACACCTGCGGTGGCCTGTCTGGGCGAGGCGGTCACGCGGGTCGCGGCGGCCGATCCCGTGCGGCTGGCGGCCGCCATTCACGCCTTGATGGCGGATGCCCCTCGCCGCGCCCATCAGTTGCAGACGGGGCTCGTGCTGGTGCAGGCCCGCTTCAGCGACGAGGCCCTGGCGCCTTCGCTGGCCGAGGCCCTCGCACTCGCCGCGGACCGCCCGGGCCAGGCGCCCCTGAGCCTGGGAGGCCACCTGCGCTGGCCCCTGATCGCCGCCTTGCTCCGGGAGGCGGCGCCTGCCTCGATTCTGGAGGTGGGGGCCGGGCAGGGGGCCGTCGGGGTTCGCCTGGCCAGGTGGAGTCGCTATCTTGGGCTGGAACCCGATGCCCGCTCGGCTGCTGTGGCCGCTCAGCGTCTGGCCGCCAGCCCGGGGGCTCAGCTTCGCCACGGCGACATCGAGTCCCTGGCGCCGGAGGAACGCTTCGACCTGGTTTGCGCCTTCGAGGTGCTGGAGCATCTGGAGGACGACGTGGGCGCGCTGCGCCGCTGGGGCGAGCATCTGAGCCCTGGTGGCACCCTGCTCCTGAGCGTTCCGGCTCACCGGCGTCGATTCGGCCCCGCGGATGCGGCCGTGGGGCATTGGCGGCGCTACGATGCCGCAGATCTGGAGGCCGTGCTGCATGCCGCCGGATTCACGATCGTCGCGCGACGCTGCTACGGCGCCCTGGGCGGCCACCTGGTCGAGCAGTTGCGTCATTGGCTCATCCCCTGGCGTCTGCGCGGGGCGTCCGACGTCGCCGCCAGAAGCGCGGCCAGTGGGCGTGTCTTTCAACCGGCGAGTGGAATGATGGCCCTCGTCGTGTCGCTGCTCGCTTGGCCGCTCAAGGCATTACAGGCTCCCTTTACCGGAGGGGACTTCGGGGTGGGCTGGGTGGTGGCGGCCAGGCGCCGTGCGGATTGAAACCGCGCGAGGCCACGGCCCAAACGACCCCGATCGCGACCGCTGCGGATGAGTGGGGCCCCCTCCGAAGGTCGCTTCTTGCCGCTGTCCGGCGGGTATACTGGGCGGGCAAGGAAGTGGACCACCGTGCCTGTTCTCTATTTCCGTTGTCTGGTTGCCACCACGCTGGCTGCCGCGCTGGCCAGCTGTCAGAATGACCAGATGCGTGCCTCCGGCAGAGCGGGAAGCCTGGTTCGCCCCAGCCCGAGCCTGGATGCCAACCGCGTCGTGGGCGCAGACCCCACGGGCATGGCGATCGGGCCGGATGCCGGTCGCATTCTGGGGGAGGACAGTTCGGGTTGGTCTCCGCAACTGGAGCGCCTCGGACTCGGAAGTAAACCGCAGAACGGTGACGCCGAGACCTTGCGCGGTTTGCAGAGCAGTGGGCGCGTTCAGGTGGCCTTCCAGGGCCTGGCGCCGCCGCCGGAGGCGGCCGGACCGCTTGCCGCAGACCCCCTGCTGAGCAAGACCAAACCTTACAGCTTGGCCCAGACCACGCGTGACATCGCGCGGGTGGAGTTGCGCCTGAGTGCTGCGGGGGGCCACAGTCAGGCGCAGACGCTCAGTCGGGCCGAACTGCTGCAACCGCTCGTGTCCTGCTTCTTCGCGAACGTCCCGGTGGGGAGCGCCCGTCTGTTCGTCCGGGTGCTCGATGCGGCCGGCGCGGAGATCGGGGCTGCCGAGCAGGGCTTCCAGGTGGCCAAGGCCACGCTCACGCGGGTGCCCCTGACGGTCAAGCTCGGGCGCAAGGACGCGAGTCCTTCGCCTTCCGGCGAAGGCACTGGCGTGATGCCGGTGGTGACCTTCGAGGATGCCAAGGTGGAACCCTACAACATCACGGGATACTGGTTCGTCAGTCCCGAGGGTGAGCCACCGCTTTACCCGATGCAGGGCTGTGGCCAGGGTCAGGTCTGGTTCGTCAGCCAGGTGGGACAGCAGGTCATGGGCCGGGTCAGCGGCTATAACGACGCGTCCGCGCCCTACTTCCCGCGCACCTACTGGGAGGAAGTGGTGCTGGGCTTCGTGGAGGGCACCCGCCTGCAGGCCCGGGGGCAGCGGCGCCATATCGATGAGGCTGGCCGCCAGACCGTCTTCGTCGAAGAGGTCACCTACGTGTTGTCCTATGATGCCGAGAAGGTCCGCCTGACCGGGACGCGCAATGGCCTTGCGGGCTGGGGCGTGCCCTACCGCTTCTTGCCGACCTGCAGCCAGACCCCGCCGCCGATCCTGCCTGCTGCTTTGCTGGGGCCTCCGGTGGCCAGCCCGTCGCCCTCACCGCGCTGAGCCCTCGGCGTGCGCGTGATACACTGGCCGGTATGGACGACGCACCGCGCTCTGGCGATTCGGTCTTCACGGTTCAGAACCTGCGCCACCGTCATAGCGCTCGGGAAATCCTGACGGATGTCTCCTTCACGCTTCACCACGGCGATCGCCTGGGCATTCTGGGCGTCAACGGGGCCGGCAAGACGACCCTGATGCGTCTGATGGCGGGGGTCGAAAAGCCGGACGGCGGCCAGCTGGTGCGTCGCCGTGGCCTGTCTGTCGGTTACCTGCCCCAGGAATTTGCGCTCGAGGATGCGCAGACCGTCCGCCAGAGCATCGAAGCTGGGGCCGAGGCCACCCGTGCCATGCTGCGAGACTTCGAACAACTCAGTGCGCGTCTTGCCAGCGCCCAGGGACATGAGCTCGAAGGGCTGCTGACGGAGCAGACCGCCCTGGCCGAGCGGCTCGAGCTGCGCGACGCCTGGCATCTGGACCGTCTGGTCGAGACCGTGATGCAGCACCTGCGGGTGCCCGCTGCCGACCGCCTGATCGGCACGCTGTCCGGGGGCGAACGCCGGCGCGTGTCGCTGGCCCGAACCCTGGTGGCCCAGCCGGACCTGCTGATTCTGGATGAACCGACCAATCACCTGGACGCCAGCAGCATTGCCTGGCTGGAGGATTACCTCGCGAGCGGGGAGCGCACCTGCGTGCTGGTCACGCACGACCGCTATTTCCTCGACCGGATCGTCACGCGCATGCTGGAACTCGAGCGGGGGCAGGTGCGCACCTACAATGGCAATTACAGCGATTACCTGGAGGCCAAGGCACACGAGGCCGAGGTGTCCGCCCAGCAGGAACAGGTGCGCCAGAACACCCTGCGCCGGGAGTTGGCCTGGGTGCGCAAACAACCCAAGGCCCGTCAGGCCAAGAGCAAGGCCAGAGAGGACGCCTATTATGCGCTGGCGGACGACACCCCGCCGCCCGCGCTGGATGAGATTGCCTTGCGCATCCCGCTCGGACCCGTGCGCCCGGGCAAGAAGATCGTGGAACTGGCCGAGGTCGGCAAGCGTCAGGGCGATCGCTGGTTGTTCCGGCAGCTGAATCTGTCGCTGCAACCGGGCGACCGGATCGGCGTGGTGGGTGCCAATGGCCTCGGCAAGACCACCCTCATGCGGGTCTTGCAGGGCTTGTTGCCGCCGGATGAGGGCAGCGTGGATCACGGTCCCAACACCCGCTTCGTCTATGCCGATCAGGGCCGTGACCAGCTGGACCTGAGCAAGACCCTGCTGGCCGAGGTGGCAGGAGAGGCGAGCCACCTTCAGCTGGAGGATCGCACCATCACCGTGCGCAATTACCTGCGGCGCTTTTTGTTCGACGATGATCAGCACCAGCAGCCACTCGCCAAGTTTTCCGGTGGGGAACAGAACCGGGCCCAGCTGGCCAAGTTGCTGGCCGTCGGCGGAAACACCCTGATTCTCGACGAGCCCACCAACGACCTGGACCTGCCGACCCTGCGCGCCCTGGAAGAGGCCTTGCTGGTCTTTCCCGGTGCGGCCCTGATCGTCAGTCACGATCGCTATTTTCTCAATCGGGTGGCGACGCGCGTGCTGGCCTTTGAAGGCGATGGGCGGGTGAGTCTGACGGAGGGCTCCTACGACGACTATGTGGCCCGCAAGGGTCAGGATGGACCGTCGACGTTGGCGGTGGCTGCGCAAAAGCCCTTGCAGGCAGCGCCGGTGACCCCGGCGGCACCCTCCGCAGGCGCCAGAAAACTGACCTTCAAGGAAAAGCAGGAACTGGCCGGCATGGAGGCCGCCGTGGAGGCCGCGGAGGGCCGCAAGACCCAACTGGATGCCGAGCTCGCCGACCCTTCCCTCTATGTCGAACGGGGCTCGGAGGTGCCGAATCTGCTGGCCGAGGCCGCTGCGGTCCAGGCGGAGGTCGAGCGCCTGTACGCCCGCTGGGCTGAGTTGGAGTCTCGGGCCGAGGGGGAGGCCCGATAGCCTGAGCCGCTCGCCTGACCCGTTGAGGCTCATCGTGACGCGCCAGCGGGGCCGACGCCCTGGCCGATGCTACCTCGTCACCAGCGCGTGACCAGGGGCGGCTTGAGTTGTTCGCTGTCGCCGCCGGGGCCGCGGGCCAGGACGTCGTTGCGAGGGCGGCTGGCGAAGGCGGGTGGGACCCAGCGGCGGCGCAGCTCGCGCCGGGCTGCCCGCACGCTGCGGGCCAGCCGCGTGCCGGCATAGCGGTTGCGCAGGGCCGTGGCGATCGCCGAGGCCCCAGGAGGGGTTGCCGCGGCGCTGGCAGGCTGCGCTCGTCCGGCCGTTTGCGCCGGGGGCGGCGCAGCCTGGGGCGTTCGCGGTGTCGCCACCGACTGGTTGGCGGGCAGCGCTTGAGGTGCTGCGGCGACGGGCGTGGTGGAGGTGGTTCGCGTCGGTTGAGCTGCGGCGATCGGGGCGGGATTGACGGCCCCTGCAGGGGCGGCAGCGGATGGGCGCGTGGCGGCGACTGCCGGGGGACCACCCACCCCGGGAGCGCTTGCGCTGGCTCCGGAGGCTGCCACTGCCCCCCCCTGAGGCGGGGGCGCGCCACCTGGCTGCGTGCGGACGTTCGCTGGGAGCGGTGGGGCCGCCGGAGGGCTGGAGGCCAAGGCCAGGACGACTTCCGCTGGAAGCTTGCCTTCTTGTACCGCCTTTTGTAACGCGGCTTGATCGGTCAGCGCATGTTCGCGGGTTCTGGTCTCCACTTGCATCGCTTCGGAATGAACCGACGCCCACAGGGCCGCATTCTGTCGCTGCGCACTCAGATCGGGCGTGGGCGAGGCGGAGGGCCCAGCAGGCGCCGGCGCAGCCGCAGCTGCGCCTCCTGACGAGGGTTCGCTTGCCGTGCCCGGCGCTGCCTCCGGCGGGGGGGCGCCCAACTCGCCTGGGGGCAGGTCGCCTCCGCCGGCCGGCGGGGCAACCTCCGACTCGCTGAAGGAGGCAAGCAATTCACTGTTCCAGAGACCGAGCACGTTCGGTCCGGTGACGAAGATCGCCACGCCCATCATCGCCCCGAGAAACAGGGCGATGCGCGGATTCATCAGCCCGCTGCCCCTCGCTGGCTGTTTCTTGGAGACGATGATCTGGGAGGCCGGCCGACGATAGGCGTACCTGTCCGGGTCATAAACGTGCGGCTTTTCTTCGGGTTGCCCCGCATCGCCGTGGTCGTCCCCGCTCGCGTCGCCCCCTTCCTCGCCCCCCATCCGCCGTTTGCGGTCGGCCACCGCCTTGCGCTTGTTCCGGCAATCGCGGCACAGGCCCTCTTCGTCACAGTTCGCACAAATCGAGAGGCGACAGCCTTCGCAGGTCGCGACGGCCTCACTTTTGGGGTGATAGAAACATTTTTGCGCCACGGCGACTCCTGAACTGCCCGCTTGGCGACACCGCCGAAAGGCAGCGCGCACCGACATGATTCCCCGTTGACGGGGGCCTCTATACGCTTTGTCGGAATGAACCACTCGCTCCGATAGGGACGGGCCAGATCTGGGGCGGGCAGGGCGTGAATCGGCAGCCTCGTGGGGCTGCCCTGGCGGCCAGATGGGGGCTTTTGACGAAGGTGTCAGATCGAATTATTTTTGCTCGCTCGCGAAACGGGTTTAAGGAACGGGCAAGTTCGGGTATGGACGGAGTGCATCCGGTTTTCATCTCTCTTGATTCTCGAAAGGAACCATCATGAACATCAAAATGCTTGGTGCCGCCCTTTGCATCGCCGTTGCGAGCTCGGCCAACCTGCCCGCGCTGGCGAATCATCATGAAGGTGGCGCGCATGCCAAGCCGGCGGCCGCCCATGGCGATGCGCACGCCAAGCCCAAGGCGACCCCCACGCCCGCTCCCAAGGCCAAGGCTGCCAAGCCGGCCCACGGCGACGCGCACGCGAAGCCCGCGGACCATGGTCACGACCACAAGGACGGCCACGGCCACGGCGGCCACTAGTCTACAAACGCCGCGCCCCCGGGGAATTTCCCCGGGGGTTTTTATTTGCGATGTCACAGCCTCCCAAAGCACGCAGGGCAGTCCAAGCGGACTGCCCTGCGTGCTTTGAAGATGGTGCTGCGTTGAGACTGCGATGTTTGATGCGTTGGGTGTTGGAGAGAGAGATGGATGTTGGAGAGAGAGATGGAAGTTGGAGAGAGAGATGGGTGTTGGAGAGAGAGATGGGTGTTGGAGAGAGAGAGATGGGTGTTGGAGAGAGAGATGGGTGTTGGAGAGAGATGGGCTGCGATGAGGCTGCGAAGTGGGTGAGGTGTGGGCTGCGACGAGGCTGCGAAGTGGGTGAGGTGTGGGCTGCGACGAGGCTGCGAAGTGGGTGAGGTGTGGGCTGCGACGAGGTTGCGAAGGGGGTGAGGTGTGAGCTGCGACGAGGCTGCGAAGGGGGTGAGGTGTGGGCTGCGACGAGGCTGCGAAGGGGTTGAGGTGTGGGCTGCGACGAGGCTGCGACGTGGGTGAGGTGTGGGCTGCGATGAGGCTGCGAAGTGGGTGGGACTCGAACCGCTTACAGGATGGTTATGGGACACCTGGCTGACAAACCACCAACAACCCAGCCGAGCGACCTCAAGAAAAGGTTAAATCGATTTGGGCGGGTCCGGCGGGCTGCCTGGACCTTGTCTCAGCGAGTGCTCATCAAGACTTCGATCCCGCGCCCAGCGCTGGCCGCATCGAATTCGTGTCGCGGCACAACATGCCGGATTCCAACGAGATGACCCGCGTGATCTGCTCCGATGTTCAGGGGCGCAGCGGGCCGGTGGGTGGCAGCGTCGCGAAGAGGGCGGCTTGACGGCTTGAACGTGAACTCGCGCGCGAGGCGGCGCTGATTCGGCACGGCCACGCCAAAACTGAATGAGCGGCCCCAGAGGGCCGCTCGTTCAGTGGAGTTTGGAGAGGAATTTGGAGTTTGGGAATGGAATTTGGGAGTTTTTTGGAATTGGAGGAGTTTGGAGTTTTTGGAGGAGTGTGGGATGGGGAGTGGAAAACTTTCGGGGGCGCGGGGCGCGCCGCTCACAAGGGTCTTATGCGACCCGCAGGTTGCAAGACGGTTACAAGTGAGACTCATCAGGTAAAGTTTTCATTAAGCCTTCGGTCCCGCCGACACGATCGCGTAAGTGCCACGTTTTCGGACGGCCCGCCAGAAGTCCGACACCGACACGATCACGGGCCCGGATCGGCTGGCCGGGTCGTTCAGGTAGACCTTGCCGTTCTCGATCGCCGTCACCACGGTGTAATGACCCGTCTCGGCGCCTGCCCAGAGGTAGGTGGGCACCACGTGGGCGATCACCAGACGTCCCTTGGCCAGCTCGGCGCGGATCGGCTCGACCGAGTCGATACTCCAGATCGCCTGGGCCTCGAGCCCGTAGCTGCGCAGCCCCTTCACGATGCCCGCGACGCTGGTACCGCGGTACTCGTTGGACGACTCCCCCATGCGTCGGCGCATCGTTTCGACGGCGGCGTCGACTTCCTTGGCGCTGATCGGCAACTGCCCGAAGGCGCGCGCCACCATGGTGGCCGAAGCCGGTCCGCAGTTGCCGTTTCCGGGCGCGTCCTCATTGGGATTGGACGGGCTGCGGCCCTGGCTCAGAAACCACGCGTGACGCCGCTGGTGAGGATGGCCGGTGGGGGGCGCGGGCGCCGTGGGGCGCTCAGAGCTTGCAGGGATAGCGAGGGCAGAAGGGCCTGGTCCGCTGGGCGCCGGCGTGCCCGAACGGGTGGATGCGGGTGGGGCGGGGCTGGTCAGGGTCGTGGCGGCTGGCCCGCTCAGCTGGGCCATCAGGCCCGTCAGCTGGCTGTGCAGCTGGGACAGCTGAGTGGCCAGCTGGTCCAGCGTCGGCGTAGGAAGCGGCCCCGCGGGGACGACGCCGGGCGGTGTCGGAAGCGCGGCTGGCCAGGCCACGCCAGGAAATGCCGCGGGGGCAGGCGGCGGGCCCAGCTGGGTGGTGCTGGGCGACAGGAAAGGTGAGGGGGGCGCCAGCGGAGGTGGCGGTGGCGGAGGCGGCGGAGGCGGCGGTGGGGGCGGCGGCGGTGGCGGCGTGGGCGGGCTGGGCCACGCGGGGCGGGTCGGCCCAGGCGTGCTCGGCAGGGCCGAGAGGAGAAACGACGGCACCGGTATCCAGCCGTTGGCCGTGGCGATCAGTCGGGTCATCGGTACACTCCCATGCCAGTGGGGACTCGGATGTCGCCAGACATCCGAGTCAGACTCCCAAACTCCCACTGGGCTTATCGCGGCCAGCCAGCGAGGAAGTGGTAAAGGAAGCACTAAGCTTCAATTAATCTTTTCTTCCGACGCAGCGGTCGGCGACACGCTACAATGGCAGCGTTCCGCGCCTGGAGTCTCGATGTCGCTGCGCACGCTCAACCTCTCCGATGCCTTGCACGCCTACCTCACGGGAGCCGTCTCCCGCGAACCGGAGTGCCTGGCCCGCCTGCGCGCGGAGACCGCGCTCCTGCCCGAGGCGCGCATGCAAATCAGTCCGGAGCAGGGGCAATTCCTGCATCTGCTGGTCAAGCTGCTCGGCGTGCGGCGAGCCCTGGAAGTGGGCGTTTTCACCGGCTACAGCAGCCTGGTGACCGCGCTGGCCTTGCCGCCGGACGGTCGCCTGCTGGCTTGCGACATCAGCGATACCTACACCCAGGTGGCGCGCCGCCACTGGGAAGCGGCCGGGGTGGCCGAGCGGGTCGAGCTGCGCCTGGGCCCCGCCCTCGACACGCTGGACGCCTTGATTGCGGCGGGGCAGGCCGATACCTTTGATCTGGCCTTCATCGATGCCGACAAGGCGAATTACGAGGCCTATTACGAGCGGGCCCTGCGGCTGGTGCGCCCCGGAGGCCTCGTGGCGATCGACAACACGCTGTGGTCGGGACGGGTGGCCGATCCGAGCTGCCAGGATCCGGAGACCTGCGCGATCCGCTCGCTGAATGCGCGCATGCAGGCGGACGCACGCATCGATTTTTGCTTGCTGCCGATCGGCGACGGGCTGTCGCTGGCGGTCAAGCGACCCGACGGTCAGGGAGGCCAAGATGTGGGATAGGCTGTATCTGGGAATGGGCGCCGTCAGCGCCGCCTTGGCCGTGGGGTGCGGCGCCTTCGGGGCGCACGCCCTGAAAGCCAAGGTCACGGCCGGCCTGCTCGCGCCGGAACGCCTGGAGACCTGGCACACGGCGGCCCAGTATCAGATGTGGCACGCGCTGGCGATCATCCTGGTGGCGATCGCCCTGCACCTGCGCGTCCTGCGACCCGGCTCGGGCCTGCTGATCGGCTTTCTGGCCGGCACCGTCCTGTTCTCGGGGAGCCTGTACGCGCTCGTGCTCAGCGACCAGGCCGTGCTGGGGGCCGTGACGCCCTTGGGCGGCCTCACCTGGATCGCCACCTGGCTGGCGCTGGCCTGGAATGCCTGGGAGAGCCGCCTCGGCACCGATGCCGACGGCCATCCGCTCGCCTGATCCTGCCACCAGGAGCCTGCTTCCCATGCCCACGATCGCCAACCTGACGCTCAATAATGGCGTGACCATCCCCCAGCTGGGCCTTGGCGTGTACGAGGCGGCGGCTGGTCAGGAGGCCTATGACGCCGTCCAGCAGGCCTTGCAGCTGGGCTATCGCCACATCGACACGGCCAGCATTTACGGCAACGAAGCCGATGTGGGGCGGGCGGTGCGCGATGCCGGCTTGCCGCGCAGCGAGCTTTTCGTCGTCAGCAAGGTTTGGAACAAGGACCAGGGCTACGACGCCACCCTGCGCGCCTGCGAGCGCAGCCTGCAGCTGCTCGGGCTCGACCAGCTCGACCTGTACCTGATCCACTGGCCGCAGACGGCCACCCGCAAGGACACCTGGCGCGCCATGGAGCGTCTGGCCCGCGAGGGCATGGCCCGTTCAGTGGGGGTGAGCAACTACACCGTGCGCCACCTGCAGAGCTTGCTGGCCACCGCCAACTTGCCGCCGGTGGTCAATCAGGTCGAGTTTCATCCCTTCCTCTACCAGCAGGACCTGTTGCGCTTTTGTCGGGCGGAAAGCGTTCAGCTGGAGGCTTATAGCCCGCTGGCGCGGGGCCAACGCCTCGACGATCGCCGCTTGCGGCGGGTGGCCGACAAGCACGGGGCCAGCCCGGCCCAGGTCATGATCGCCTGGGCGTTGGCGCTGGGCCTGGTCGTGATTCCCAAGTCCGTGCGGCCGGCCCGCCTGGCAGAAAACCTCGACAGCGTGGCCTTGCCCCTCGACGAGGAGGATCTGGCGCTGCTTGGCAGCCTGGATGAGGGCCTGCGCACCTGTTGGGACCCCAGCCATCTGCCGTGAACCCCGCCGCGCCTGCCCCGCCGCGCTGGATCGTCGGCCCCGGCTACGACGGGACCTTCTTCATCGGGGCAGCCGCGCTGACCTTCGTCTTTTTGGGCCTGTATGAGGCCCTGAAAGCCTGGGGCCTCGCCCCGAGCGGCCCGGCCGCGCTGCTGACCTACTTCGCCTTCACGGCCCTGCTCGACCTGCCGCACATCTTCCAGACCTTCGCGCGCACGCACGCCGATCCGGTCGAATTCGCCCGGCGCCGGCCCCTGTACACCTGGGGCCTGCCCCTGGTCATGGCGGCGGGGCTGCTGGTGCCGGCGCTGGGCCTGGAGGCGCCTTTCACGGCCTTCCTGGCGCTGTATGGGAGCCACCACATCATCCGTCAGCACGTCGGATTCCTGCGGGTCTACCAGGGCCTGAACGAGCCTGTGCCGACGCTGGACCAGGGGCTTGACCGGCTCGCCTTCGAGCTGGGCCTGTATGCCTGCGTGCTGCACGAGTATGCCGCCGAGTTCGGCGATGCCTGGACGCGCACCGTGCCGGTCTACGGCAAGTGGGTGGCCACTTACCCCACCGTGCCGGCCGCGCTGGTCGAGGGCCTGACCCAGCTGGCGGCCCTGGTGCTGGGGGCCTGGCTGCTGCGGCAGCTGTATCGCGCTGCGCTGGGGGAACGCCTGAATGGGCCGAAAATCGCCCTGATGCTGGCGGCGCTGTCGACCCATTACGTGGTCTTCCTGGTCGCGTCGGTGCCGTTTCTGGTGGCCGAGGCGATCGAGACGGCCTATCACGATGCCCAGTATCACGGCTGGATGATGCATTACCAGCGGCGGCGCTTCCCGGCGCACGCCCGGATCGTGCTCAAGTGGGGTGGCGCGGCCCTGGCATACGGTCTGCTGGCCGGCACGATCGAGGTGCTGGGCTACACCCAGGACCTGTTTTACTGGGTCTTTGCGCCGCTTGGCATGCTGACGCTGTTCCACTACTACATCGATGGCCGCATCTGGCGCTTCCGCGAGCAGCCGGAACTGCGCAGCCTGCTGCATCCGGCGACTTGAGGTCTGGGCTTTGGGCCCTGCGCCCCCCTCTCAGCTCGACCTTCGCCGAAACTTAACGAAAGCTCTGCCTCGACTTCATCGATGCTTAGGGCAGTGGGTGGGAGCAGCGGCTCCCGCTGCGACCCGGTGAGGATCCCCGCTGCCGCGGCCGCGGCTGACTGGAGGCTTTCGATGCTCGTTGCTGGCGGAACCTTTCCCCCGCTCACGCCGCCTTCGCCACCGGCTGCTCCCTCCTTGCCGCCGGCGCCGGGGGCCGCGCCCGATCGCGCCGACTTTTTCGTGGCCGGTCCCGCTGCCCTGCCGGCGCCAGTGCCGCCGCCTGTGCCTGCGGTTGGACCGTCCTTGCCCCCGGCGCCGCCTGGGGCACTCGTGCCCGGAGCGCCATCGCCCGCGCCGCTCGCGGGGCCGGCCGGCGGGCCCCGCCAGGCCGGCTTGGCAGGTCGGTTCGGCAGCCAGTCGGCCTCCGGCATGATGGGGGAGATCCGCCCGATCGCCCACCTGGTCAACGTGTTGCGGACGGGCTTGGAGGCCGATAAGGGCCGCAGCCTGAATGGCGCCTTTCAGGGCGCCTTGCCCTTGATGCAGCGCTCCGCGGTGTTCGAGGCGGTGCTTTCCGGCATCGACAACGGCTTGCAGCTGATCGAGGGTCGGATTGGCCCGGGGGAGCTGGTCGTGCGGGTCTCGAAAGACACCCTGAACGGCCTGGTCGGGGGCGCCGGCGCGGCCATGGTCGCGAGTGGCTTGCTGGCTCTGTTCCCGGTCAGTGGGGTCATGGCCACGGTGGTCGGCGCGCTGGGGGGCCTGCTCGGCTATGACTGGGGCCTGCGGCTGTTCTCGCACACGGGCATTCCCCAGGCGGTCGATCGCCTGTTACGCCGCGTCTTTACCCGCTGAGCACGGCCCGCCCGCTCCTTCCTCCCTCAGCGCTTGCGGCAATAGCCGCTGACGCGCGTGCCGTCGCTGCGCGTGTAGGGGTTGACCCAGATCTGGTCCGCCGCACAGGACGGTTGCGGGCTGCCGGGAGCGCCCGGGCTCGCGGCCGGTGCCGGCGTCAGGGGCGGCGAGGCGGGGGCCGGCCCGGGCGAGACGGCAGCAGACGTCGATGGCGCCGTGGACGCGGGACGCGCCAACGGGGAGGGCAGGCCGCTGCAGGCCGAGTCCGTGACGCAGTGTGCCCATAGCCCCAGGCCGCCGCGGCAGGCCTGGCCCTGGGCTTCTCGAAAGCGCGCCTGGAAGCGGTAAGGGCGGCTGTAGGTGTACTCGCGCGCATGCCCCGCCGCGATCAGGGCTTCGTTGAAGAGCACCCCGTCTTCTTGCCAGACGTAGACCAGGCGGCGGCCATAGCGGTCCCGCTCGTCCTGGGTGGGGTCGCCGGCCATCCAGATGCGCTGACCCGTCAGACTGGCCTTGGTGTAGGCGCTGGCCTCGGGCCCACCGCAGCCCACGCCTTCACGCGGATCCACCACCTCCGGCGTGTCCACGCCGATCAGGCGCACGGACTCGGGGCCTTGCGGGCCTTCCACGCGCAGCGTGTCGCCGTCCACCGCGCGCAGCACCGGCAGCGGCCCCAGCGCTTCGGCGGGCCAGGCGCGCCCCGCGGTCGTTCCGCCTGCCCCTGAGGGAGGCCCGGCGGCCGGCGGGCTGCCGAGGCTGGCAGCGGGGAGGGCCCGCGACGGGCTGGCCTTCGGCGGCAGGACCAGCCCGGCCGACGCGAGGTCGGGCGATGCCGGTCGCGCCGGCGTCGCCAATGGCGTTACATCGGGTGCTGCGGGCGTGAACGCGTTCGCGGGCGCGCCAGAGGCATCCCCGAGCGGCCGGGCGCTGCCCGATACGCTCGGCTCGGCCGTGGCCAGCGGCGAGGTGCCGGAGGCCACGCCCGCACTCAGGCCCAGGGCCCCCGCCCAGCCGTCGGCGAGTCTCTCGGGGCCGCTGGGCAGCGGCAGGCAGGCCGCCAGGGCGGCCACGCTGCTGATGACGAGGGCTGCGCGGCAAGCGGGCTGGCGGCCGGCGCGCGCCACGGGGCGGCCGGTCGGCGCCGCTTCAGGCAGGCGAGGCAAGGGCATGGCAGGGTCTCCTGACGGGCGCTGTGGTCGGTGTCCCCTTTGCCAAAAGGGTTCCCCAGGGTACATTCAAGGGGTCATCCGGGGCGAGGCCACGAGGGATCATGAAACTGCTGCACACGGCCGATTGGCAACTGGGGCGCCCCTATGCCCGCATCGAGGACCCCGACAAGCGCGCCAGGGCCCGTGCGGCGCGCTTCGAGGCGCTCGATGCGCTGGTGGCGATCGCCCGTGAGGAGGCCGTCTCGCTGGTGCTGGTGGCCGGCGACGTCTTCGACGCCCCGACCGTCGACAAGGCCACCGTCTCGCGGGCCTGTCGCGCGCTGGGTGCCTTTCAGGTGCCGGTGGTGCTGCTGCCGGGTAACCACGACCACGCCGGCGCCGGCAGCGTCTGGCATCAGCGCTTCTTCGAGGCCGAGCGCGCCGACCTCGCTCCCAACGTACACGTCGTGCTCGCGCCGGGCGTGCTCGAGCTGGCCGGCGCCAGCATCTTTGCCTGCCCACTGCAGCGTCGCGCCGAGTCGTTCGACACCACCGCCTGGCTGCGCGACGGCGAGGCCCTGGCGGCCGCGCCGGCGGGGCAGCCGCGCCTGGTGCTGGCCCACGGGGCAACCCAGCTGTTCGGCGCGGGCGAGCGCGATCCGGAGGGGCCTCAGGCCAGCAACTTCATCGACCTGGGGCGCCTGCCCACGGAGGCATATGACTACGTGGCGCTGGGGGACTGGCACGGCACCAAGCAGGTGGGCCCCAAGGCCTGGTATGCCGGCACCCACGAGCCGGACCGCTTCCCGCGTGGTGAAGCCTACGACGCCGGCAACGCGCTGGTGGTGGAGGTCGCCCGCGGCACCCCGCCGGCCGTGCAAGCGCGCAAAACGGCCCGCCTGCGCTGGCACGCCCTGGCCCACGCGGTCCATGGGGATGCCGAGTTGCCTGCCCTGGAAGCGGCCGTGGGGGCCTTGCTGGGCGAGGAGGTCGATTGTCACCTGCTGACCTTGACCCTGACGGGCAGCCTGGGCGTGGCCGGCATGGCGCAGCTCGAGACTCTCATCACGCGCCTGGAGGCCCGGCTGGTGCGGCTGGAACTCGACCAGCAGCTGACGCTCCAGCCGAGCCCCGAAGACCTGGCCCGGCTCTGTGAGCGCCCGGATGACCCGACCATCGCCGCGGTGGCCCAGACCTTGGTGGCTCAGCTGGCGCAGCCCGGCGCGGAGGCGGAGACGGCCCGCCTGGCCCTGCTTGAACTGCATCGGCTGGTGTCGCTGGCCGAGGAGGGCTGAAACGGTGCGGATCCTGCATGCCACCTTGCGGAATTATCGCGGCCACCGGGAACTCGCGCTGGCCTTTGACCCGGCCCGCACCTTGATCGGCGGGCCCAACGAGGCGGGCAAGAGCACGCTGGTCGAGGCGATTCACCATGCCCTGTTCCTGCGCTACAAGGTTTCCGGCGAGATGCACCGTGCGATGCAGCCGCGTCAGGGGGGCGGCCATCCCGAGGTCGAGCTGATGTTCGAGCGGGGCGGGCGTCGCTACACGCTGCACAAGCGCTTTGCCGGGGGCGCGCAGAGCCAGGCCAGCCTGCGACAGGAGAACGGGGCGACGTGGCACAACGACGAGGCCGAAAGCCAGCTTGCGGGTTTGCTCGGGGTGCAGGAAGCCGGCCGCGCCGGCAAGGGCGTGCGCGAGCAATGGGCGCACCTGTGGGTGCGCCAGGGCGACAGCCAGGACGACCCGCTGGACGCGACGCGCGCCCAGCATCCGACCTTGCTGGCACGGCTGCAGGCGCAGGCCGGTGCGGTGGTCGGACAATCCTGGCGGGATGAGCGGGTGGTGGCCGGCCTGAGCAGCGAACTGGCGGATTACAAGACGCCGGGCACGGGTAGGCCGCGCGCGCACGGCCCGCTCGACCTCGCGCTGCAGGCCAGGGCTCAGGCCGAGGCCAGCCTGAACGAGCGGAAGGCGCGGCTGGGGGCCCTGCAGCAGGCCGTGACGGGTCTTGAACAGGCGCGCGGGGCGCTGCAGGAAGTTGCCGAGGCCGAACAGACGCTGGCGCCTCAGCTGGCCGAGCTGACCCGCAGGGAAGCGGCCTTGCAGCCTTTGCAGGCGCAAGAACAAAGCCTGCTGACCCAGGCCCAGCAGCGTCAGGACCGACTGGCCGTGCTGCAGGCCGTGGAGACCGAAATCCAGGGTCTGCGCGACGCATACACCACCACGCTGCAGGCGCTGGCTCCGCGGGAGCAGGCGATCGCCGAGAAGCACGCGGCCCTGGATGCCGCCACCTCGGGCTATCGCGAGGCCCAGGCGGAGCTGGCCGAGGGGCAGACCCGCTTGTCGGCGGCCCGCGCAACGGCTGCCCTGGCGGAGGCCGCCCAGCGCCGGCTGGAGCGCTGGGAGGCCTGGCAGGCCCTGGTGCAGCAGCAGGAAGCGCTGGCGGCGCGGCAAGCCGAGCGGCTGACTCAGGCGCAGGCGCTCCATCGCCTGCCCGCGATCGGTTCGGCCGAGCTGGAGCGGCTGACGCGCCTGGAGCGCCTGCGCGACCAGGCGGCCGCCGGCCTGGCTGCCATGGCGGCGGGCGTCGAGGTGCTGGCTGCTCCAGCGGGCGTGACCCTGGGCGGGGAAGCGCTCCAGGCTGGCGACGCGCGGGTGGTCAGCGAGCCGACGGAACTCAGCCTGCCGGACGGCACGCGCCTGCGCATCCAGCCGGGAGGGGGCGACGCGTTGCGTCAGGCGCGCGAGGCCGCCGTCCGCAGCGACGGCGAGCTTCAGGCGGCGCTGGCGGACCTCACGGTCGGCTCGCGCGAGGCCGCCGTTCAGGTGGCCGAAGCGCGCCAGCAGCTGGAACGCGCGCTGGCGGCGCTCGACGCCGAACTGAAGGCCTCGCAGGCCGACAGCCTGCCCGAGCGGCTGGCGGCCGCGCAAGCAGCCCATGAAACTGCCTTGGGAGAGTGGGAGCGGCGGGTGGCGCTGCAGGGCGAGGCGATCGCCCTGCCCGAGACGCTCGCGGCAGCGCAGCGCTGGACCCGGGAAGCCGCCGAGGCCAGTGCCCAGGCCGAGGGCGCCTGGCGCGCGGCCGAGCAGCTCAAGACCACGCGCGAGGCGGCGCGGGAGCGCCTGCGACAGGACGTCAGCGACGCGGAGCAGGGCCTGCGCGAGGAGCAGCAAGAGCTCCAGCGGCTGAAGGCCTTGCTGACGGACCGCCTCGGTCAGCATGGCGATGACGCCTTGCGCCAGCAGGCCCTGAACGACGCGCAGCGAGCCCGGGACGAGGTCGAGCAGGCGCTTGCCCAGCTGCGCGCGGAGCTGGCCGCGCTCGCGCCCGAAACCTTGCGGCAAGACACCGAGCGCCTGCAGCGGGCGTCGCGCCTGCAGGCCGAGCGGCGTCGGGCCGCCGAGGAGGCGGCCATTCAGCACGAACACACGCTGCGCTCGGACGGCAGCCTGGACCCCGCTGCCGAGGTGGACTTGGCCGAGGCCGAACTGGCGCGGGCCACGGCCCAGCTGGCCCGACTCGAGCAACGCGTGCGCGCGCTGGAATGTCTCCAGGCCCACTTTCGCGACCAGCGTCACCAGCTGGTGACCCGCTACACGGCGCCCTTGACGGCCCGCATCGAACGCTATGCCCGCTGTGTCTTCGGCCCGGAACTGCAGCTGGTGCTGGAGAGCGATGCCACGCGCGGGGCGATCGGCAGCATCAAGCTCAACCGGGGCCTCTCGTTCGCCTTCGCGGAGCTCAGCGACGGCGCCAAGGAGCAACTGGCCGTGGCGGTGCGGCTGGCGATCGCCGAGGTGCTGGCCGAGGCGCAGGGGGAAGGGCTTCCGGTGGTGCTCGATGATGCCTTCACCAACGCCGATCCGGTGCGCGTGGCCCGGCTGCAGGGCATGCTCGACCTGGCTGCGGCGCAGGGCCTGCAGGTGATCGTGCTGACCTGCACGCCCCGTGATTACGCCGCGCTGGGCGCCGCCAGCGTGAGCCTGCCGCCCCCTTCCTTCGCGTCCTCTCACGACGCGTGACTCCCGGCGTTCATTCGGGTATCTGGGAGGTGTTGAATTCACCCGCGAGCGGAGGCCCCCGTGCCCGACGTGCCTGACCCTCAATCCTCGTTTTCCGCGTCCGCTTTCGATGCCGGGGCTTTCTGGCAGAAGCTCAAACGGGTCGCCAAGCACCTGCCCTTCGCCAAGGACATGGTGGCGCTGTACTACTGCATGCAGGACCGCGAGACGCCGGTCTGGGTCAAAGCCACGATCGTCGGCGCGCTGGCCTATTTCGTGCTGCCGGCCGACATGGTGCCGGATGTGCTGCCCATGCTCGGCTTCACCGACGACGCCGCGGCGATCGCCCTGGCGTTGCAGACCGTGCGCACCCATGTGAAGCCGGAACACTACGCCGATGCGGACGAGGCCCTTGGCTGAGGGCGCTGCCAGTGCCGGCACGTGCGTTGCGGCGAGGGCGCTGGGCCTGGCGGCCGGGCTGCTTGCGACTGGCTGGGCCAATCCCGCCGCCGCGGCCCCGCCTGAATTGCTGACGGCCGCCGAGGCCCGTCACCTGCTCGAGCGAGCTGCCTACGGGCCTGCTCCTGGAGACCTGGCGCGCTTGCAGGCGCAGGGCGCCACCGCCTGGATCGCCCAGCAGCTGGCGCCGGAAGGTCTGGAGGAGCCGGCGCGCCTGCGCGAACGCCTGGCCGCTCTCGGCACGCTGACGCTCTCGCCATTGGCGCGCGCCCGCCAGTACCGGGCGCCCCTGCAGGCGGCCAAGCGGCAGAAAGCGCAGGACCGTTCGGCCCTGGCCGCCGCCCGGCGGGTCGAGCGGCAACTGCTGCGCGAGGCCCAGGCGGCCCGGGTCTGGCGCGCGCTGGCCAGCCCGCGCCAGTTGCAGGAAGTGATGGTGGAGTTCTGGGCCGACCACTTCAACGTGCATGCCCGCAAGCGCGCGGTCGGCGCGATGCTGGGCGACATGGAAGAGCGGGTGCTGCGCCCGCAGGCCTTCGGGCGCTTTCGCGACCTGCTCGGGGCCGTGGCCCGGCATCCGGCCATGCTCGATTACCTCGACAACTGGCGCAATTCGCGTCCCAACCCGCAAAACCGACGCTTCAGCGGGGTCAACGAAAACTACGCGCGGGAGCTGCTGGAACTGCACACGCTGGGCGTCCACGGCGGCTACGACCAGGGCGACGTGGTGGCTCTGACCGCGATCCTGACGGGCTGGGGCTTTCCGCGCGGCTGGCCGGAACCGCGCGGGGCGCAATCCGCTAG
Organism: Candidatus Sericytochromatia bacterium; assembly: GCA_035285325.1. Lineage (NCBI taxonomy): Bacteria > Bacillati > Candidatus Sericytochromatia > Candidatus Sericytochromatia bacterium. The sequence goes on along the minus strand of JAYKJB010000117.1, from coordinate 22,769 downwards.
CCGTGGCGCGCTTGACGAGGGTTTTTATTTCGATGCCCGCCGCCACCTCCCAGGCTCCAAGCGCCTGCTGGGCGTGACCATTCCTGAAGGCGGCCAGGCCGAGGGCGAGCAGGCCCTCGACTTGCTGGCCCGGCACCCGGCCACGGCCCGCTTTCTGGCGCGCAAGCTGGCCTGCCGTTTCGTGGCGGACGATCCGCCCGCCGCCCTGATCGACGCGACGGCGGCCGCCTTTCAGGCCAGCGACGGCCGCCTGGATGCGACCTTGCGCTGCCTGCTGAGCCATCCGGACTTCTGGGCGCCACAGGCTCGTCAGGCGCGCTTCAAGACGCCCTATCGCCTGGTGATCTCGACCTTGCGCGCCAGCGGGCAGTTTCCCGACTCGGTCGATCCTGCCCTGCAGGCCATGGCCCGGCTGGGGCAACCGCTCCACGGCTGCGCCACCCCGGATGGCTGGCCGGTGGCACGCACGGCCTGGCTGAACCCGGAGGCCATGGCCCGGCGGGTGAGTTTCGCGGCCCAGGCGGCCCGCCAGGCGACCGTTCGTCCGGACGAACTGGCCGAGACCCTGGGGTCGCCCTTCGGCGAGCGCAGCCGCCTGGCGATCGCCGCGGCGCCCCCCGCGCTGCGCCTGGCCCTCATGCTGGGCGCTCCCGAATTTCAGGAGCATTGAATCGCGTGCCAGACCTCCGGATCGACCGACGGCAATTCCTGCAGGGCCTGGGCCTGGCGGCTGGGGCCTGCTTGTGGCCGGTGGGCCGGGCCGGCTGGGCCTGGGCCGGCTCTCAGCCTGCCTCGCAACGGCTGGTGGTGGTCTTCCTGCGCGGCGCGGTGGATGGCCTCAGTGTGGTTGTGCCGTATCGCGATCCGCACTACGCCGAGGCGCGGCCTCAGATCGCCCTCGGTGCCCCCGGCGAGACCGATGGGGTGCTGCCGCTGACGGCGGAATTCGGGCTGCATCCTGCGCTGGCGCCGCTGTTGCCTTTCTGGGAGGGGCGCCGGCTGGCCTTCGTGCATGCCTGTGGCGATCCCGCCGGGGCCCGCTCGCATTTCGAGGCGCAGGCCGCCATGGAGGCCGGCACGCTCGGGCGCGGTGCGGCGGCGGGCGGCTGGTTGGCGCGCTGGCTGGCGCTGTTCGAGGCGGGCGCGCCGGCCGGGGCGATCGCCCTCGATACCGGCATTCCCGCGATCCTGCGTGGCAGTCCAGGGGTGCAGGTGGTGACGCCGGGCCGGGGCCGCCAGGCCCCGATGGCGCTCGATCGCCCGGCGGTGCAGACGGCCTTCGACCGCCTCTACAGCGGGGATGATCCGCTGGCGCTGGCCTATCGCCAGGGGCGTGCCCAGCGCGAGCGGTTGCTGGCCGATCTGACGGCCTTGGAGGCGGAGGCCAACCAGGCGGATGCCGGTGCGCCCTCGGCGGTCGGGCTGGTGCAGGACGCCGAGGTGCTGGCCCGCCTGCTGCGCCGCCACCCCGAGATACGCGGCGCCTTCCTGCCGGTGGGGGGCTGGGACACCCACATCAACCAGGGCGGGGCCCAGGGGCAGCTGGCCAACCGCCTGCGGCCGCTGGCGTCCGGTCTGGCCGCCCTGGCCGCTGGGCTGGGCGATGAGCTGACGCGCACCACCGTGCTGGTCATGTCGGAGTTCGGCCGGACAGTGGCGGAGAACGGCAACGGCGGCACCGACCACGGGGCCGGCAACGTGCTCTGGCTGCTCGGTGGGCCGGTGGCCGGTGGTCAGGTGCTCGGGCGCTGGCCGGGCCTGGCGCCTGCGGCGCGTCTCGATGGGCGCGATCTGGCGGTCACGACCGACTGGCGCCGCGTGGTGGCCACGCTGCTGGGCGGCCCCACGGGTCTGGAGACGGCCACGCTGGCCCGTCTGTTTCCTGGCCTGGCGCCCGCCGGCCTCCAGCTTCCGGGCTTGCTCCGGGCTACCTGACGGCGGTGGTCAAGGGGGCCCGGCCATCCACGGCCCGGCACAGGCAGGCTCGTCGGCACACCGGAGCCGAGCAGGCGCTGCCACGCCCCGGGGCCGCAGGAGGCGCCTGATCGGTGGTGTTGTAACATTTTGTTAACAGGGTTCCCTCGCTTGGTGGGGATCAGTCACAATGACACGCCACCGTTTTCCCGTCTTTTTCCGAGGAAGCATCGCTCGCCATGACCACGCCCGCTCCCGCGCTCGCCCCCGCTGCTGCCCCCGATGCTCGCGCCTGGGGAATATACGAGTGGCTGATGCTGGTTGGGGCCCTCATCTACCTGTCGCTGCCGCTGTTCATCCTCCAGCCGTCCCTGTTTGCGCTGGCGGGGCAGGTGCCGGCCTACGAGGGCGATCGCTTGCTGCACCTGCGCAGCTTGCTCGTGGCGGTCACGCCGATGGGCCTGGTCCACTTGTTCGCCTTGTGGTCGCGCCAAAAGAGCCTGATGGACCTGAGTTTGGTCTGGCGGCTGGTCTGGGTGGGGCCCTGGCTGGTGGCCAACTGGGCCTTCGGCCACCTGGAGAACGGGGCGTTCCTGTTCATCGCCTCGGTGGACGTCGGCCTGCCCCTCGCCATGCTGGCCTTGTCCGCCGACGCGCGGGCCCTCTGGCCGCGCCTGCGCAACCACTTCGACACCTGGAGCCAGTCGCTGGCCCGGCGCCTGATGATGCTGGAGGGCAAGCTGGCCATACTGCTGGTGCTGGTGGCCTCCGTGCCGCTGTTGCTGGATGCGGCGAGTGGCTACGTGACCAGCTTTGCCACCTCCATAGCGGGTTGCTACGCCGTGGCCCTGCTCTGGGCGGCTCGCTCGGATGCCCCGGTGGCCGCGCCCCTTGCGCTGGCGGTGCGAGCAACGGCGATCGCCGTCTTCGCGCTGCTGGCCCACCAGGGCTTCCACCCGATGCTGATGGCCGGTTATGCGGCCTTTGCGGGCCTGGGCCTGTACCTGCACGCTTACAACCTCTTGTGGGAGCGCCAGGTGCAGCGGCTGGCCTGGTCGCTGACGCGCTGGGTGGTCACCGGGGCGGTCGGTGTGATGGCGCTGTCGGCCGCCTGGTACAGCGTGTCGCCGAGTTTCGCGCCGCACGCCCGCGAGCTGGCCGTCAACATCCATCGCCAGGACCTGATCATCGGAGGGTTCGCGGTGCTGGTGGCCTTGTTGCTGCGAGACGTCTGGCCCAAGGCCCGCTTGCACGCCACCATCGTGGCCTGGCTGCTGCCCTTCAGCGCCGTGTGGTTCACCCTGGAGACCAAGCTGCTGGCCAACCTGGGGGTGGGGTCGCCGCTGCATCCCTCCTGGCCGGCGCGAGGCCTGGGACCGCTGTGGGGCGGCTCGCCCGTGGTGGACCTTACTTTCTGGCTGGCCACGCTGTTCATGACGGCCATCTCGACCACCTACGCGGCCGTGGTGTTGCTGAAGTACCTGCCGCGCACGGGCTGGAAGCGGCTGGCCTGGCACGGCACCGGGGTGATCCTGGTGTCCGCGTTGTGGATGATCGCCAGCAGCAGCGGCTTGCCGGCGCCGCTCGAGGCGTTGGCCGCCCAGGGCAGCATTCCCCCGTTCCTGCCCGGCCATGACCCGGTCACCGCCGTGAACATCCACGTGCGTGACCTGATCATCGGCATGGGCCTGATCGCCGCCGGCCTGTTCATGGCGACGGAGGAGGAGACCCAGCCGCAGCTGGCCAGCCTGGCCGTCGGGCTCGGCTGGTGGTTGACGCTCTTGCCCAAGGCCTGGTTCCACCTTGCTCCGTTCGTGGGAGGCTCGCATTGAAGGTCTATCGCATCGATCTGCCGCCCCACGCCGGCCCGTTGCCGGTCGAGCCCAGTCCGCTGGCCGCGACCCAGGGCGCCTGGCGTAACCTGGGCGTGGAACTCTGGAAGGCGCGCAACGGCGAGGCCAACTGGGCCGCAGCGGCCGCTCGCTGCTACGGTCCGGTGGCCGACGGCAACCTGGCGGGGGCGCTCAACCTGCGCGTCGAGACCTACGGCCTGGCTGCCGCCTTCGCGCTGCACGGGCTCAAGACCGGCACCCGCGGCACCCATCCGGTGGGGGTGGGCGCGCGTGGCACGGCCACCATCGTGTCGCAGCTGGACATCCCCGAGCACCCCTTCTTCCAGCCCGGACGGCGCTTTGCTTGCCGCTTGCGCCATGCCAACGGTTCCTTCAACGACGACGCGGCCTGCACCCTGCGCGGGTGTGCCCTCAAGTTCAGCGACCGCGACATGGAAAGCCCGTTCGATATGATCTTCAACAGCGGCACCCAGGGCCCGCTCTGGAGCGTGGACAGCTTCGTGCGCTTCTCCAAGTCGCGCCTGGCCAGCCGGCCCGAAGTGGGCGACTTCGCCGCGCAGGGCCGGCTGATGGACGAGTTGCCCGCCTATTACATCAGCTGGATCGAATCGGTGCGTGAGGCGCCGGATTCCTACGCCGACCTGGTTTACACCTCCCAGGTGGTCTTTCCCTACGAGGGGCGTGACGGGCGCCTGCGCTACTGCCGCTACCGCCTGCGCCGGCCGGACCTGGGCCAGGAAAGCGGCCTGCCCGATGCGGCCCGCCAGGCCCAGGTCTGGAACATGCAGCGCAACCCGGAGGACGATCGGCCCACCGACTACCTGCGCCAGGAGTGGCAGACGCGCCTGCGTCAGGGCCCGGTCGACTACATGCTGCAAATTCAGGTGCGCGAGCCCGCCGACGGCGATACGCAGGAACTGCTGCACCTCAACCGGCCCTGGGACGAGGCCCGCCACCCCTGGCGCGACCTGGCCCACATCCGGCTCGAGGCGGCCATGACGCCCGAGGAAACGGACCGCACCACCTTCACCCTGGCGCACCAGCCGCCGGGCCTGGGGATCTTTCACGCCACGAGCGCACAGGATTATCGCTCCGTGGCCTGGGCGCGGGTGCGCCTGTATCAGTTCGGTCAGTGGGCCCGGGCGCTGCGGGGCACTCCCGTCATCGCCACGAAGCCCGAATTGCCTGTTGGGAGGGCACACCTTGAAGACGTTCGGCCTCGTTGATCGCCTGAAAATCCAGGCGGTTCTGGACACCCGCAAGGTCAACCGCAACGCCTTGCAGATCTGGGCACGCAAGACCTTCCGGCACCCGGTCGCGCGACCGGCGGGCCTGCCGCCGATCGTTTCGGCGCGCTCGCACTACCGCTCCAGCATCCTGCCTGAGGCGCTCAAGGTGCCCAGCTACATCCCAGCCCCCAATCATCTGTCGATCGAGTACATCGCGCCCTATTACATCCTCGACGGCGTGGTGTTCAATGCCCTGCGCCTCGCGCCCATGTCGGCCGAAGTGCCCTGGTCGCCTGACGCCATGCCCTATCCGCCCTTTCCGGCCCATGACGAGGGCTGGAATGACATTCACGATGACGCCGCCTTTGCGGCCATGCGCCTGCAAGGCCCCAATCCCTTCCTGCTGCAGCGGGTGCAGGAAGGTCGCTACGAGGTCGATTTCGGACCCCACTTCGCCGGCATCATGGAGCCGGTGGTGGGCACCTTTGTGGTCGAGGGCGAGCAGTTTCGGGTCGCCTCGATCCGCCGGGGCGATCGGCTCAGCCGCCCGGGCGATGCCGACTGGGAACGCGCCAAGTTCGTCTTCAACGCGCTGGACGCCCGCTTCACCGTCTTTTTGCGGCACCTGGCACACACCCACCTGATCACCGGTCAGGCCTACGCCATCTCGACCCTGGCCCTGCCCGCTCAGCACGCGCTGCGGCCCTTTCTGGACTTCTTCACCTACGGCACGCTGGTGGTCAACGACTTCGCCTTCAAGTTGCTGGTCACGCCGGCCAGCTACTTCATCCAGTCGAACTTCATCACCGGCGAGCAGGTGGGCCGGGCCTTCGAGAATTTCGTGCCGAGCTACCGCCTGAACCAGCTGATTCCGCGCAAGGACATCGCCGAGCGGGGCATCGACGGGATTCCCCATCACCCCTACGTGGCGATCGCCCCGCGCATCTGGGACACCTTCGAAGCCTTCGTGCGCAACCACGTGGGGCCCGTGTATCGGGACGATGCGGCGGTGGCGGCCGATGCGGCCCTGCAGGCCTGGTACACCCAGCTGGTGGCCTTGCTGCCCGATGCCAGCCAGAAGGCCCTGCCGCTGGCCTCGCTCGACCGGCTGGTCGAGGTGCTGACGGTGATCCTGTACCTGAACGTCTCGCATGAGGTCTGCGGCGACTTCTCACCGTTCACCATGTCGAACGTGCCGGCTCACAAGAAGCTGATCCACATCAACAACCTGCTGACGGAGAACCAGGACCCGCCGCGTGCGGTGGACGTGTTCCTGTTCGACCAGGGCGCCTATGCCGGACGCTTCGATAACGGCGGCAACTTCCTGATGACCATGGACCTCGACGCCAAGGTGGCCGACGCGCGGCTGCGGGCCTCCTTGATGGGCCTGCAGCACGCGCTGGGGCAGCTGGATGAGACCCTGGCCGCCGAGAACCAGGCCCGTGCGATTCCCTTCCTGCGCCTGCAGCCGCACCGCTGGAAGGCCTCGATCAGTTACTGATCCCAGCTGTTGCCGCCACCTGGGTGGCGGCAACAGCCCGTCCCTCACCGTCCGGACGGCGCGAGGTGCCGTTCTTTCCCTTGGAGTTCTGCCGTGGCGTCGCTTTCCAACCTGTCCAAGGGCCTGCTGGCCCTGATCCTGATCCTGGCCGGCTGGCTCACCTTCGAGGCTGGCGCCGAGGCCTGGCGCATGGCGGCCGGTCGCCCCGAGGGCACGGCCTTTTCCCAGTTGCTGCGCCAGCGCGTGGCGCAACTGCCGCCCGCCCCCGCCCCCGCGCCCCGCACCCAGCCGGGTGAGTCCCTGTTCACGGCCCCGATCGGCGATGGCGAGCACCTGCTGCCGGCCTATCAGGCCGCGCCGATCCACGCCATCTTCACCCGCCATTCGCTCACGGGGGACCATGCGCTTTCCCGCCTGCTGGTCGACTTCATGCACGTGTTCGGCGGTATCTCCTGCATCTCGCTGTGTGCCATGTTCCTGACCAGCCGGGCCGCGGCCTCGATCCGGCTGGCGGTGTCGCGTATGCTGCTCACCAACGTCTACCTGATGGCGGCCACCGGCTTGATCCTCTTCTTCACCCAGCTGGCCGGCGATTTCGGCTTTCCGAGCCTGATCACCGCGGCGCACGCCGGTGGCTCCCACGGCGATAAATCGCTCATGTCGCTCGGCTTCATCGGCGCCTTCGGCGTGTCGTTTCTCAGCGTCGGGTGTCACATCAACGCGCTGCGTGGGGTGCCCACGCGCCTGATTTTCGGTCAGCACCTGTTCAGCCTGGCCTGCTGCTTCATCACGCTGCCCTACATCTTCCATCGCCTGCTCACCATCGATCCCGGCCATTTCTTGTGGGGCTATCACCTGGAGTTGCTGGTGCTGTTCTCGTTCTATCCGGTGCTCGACCTGGTGAACGGCTACGCCCTCTACAAGTCGGAGGTCCGGGGGCTGCCCCACGACTGGGAGCGGCACCGGGAGGACAACGTGATCGCCCTGCTGGTGCTGGCCGTGACGGTGGTGATCTGCTTTGCCTGCTCCGACAAGTACTGGTTCTTCAACGGGCAGCTGCCGCTGGCCTGGCGCATCGGCCTGGAGATGATTCCTTCGCTGATCTGGTTGGCCAGCGGGCGCATGCCGGCCTTCTTCTTGCGGGCCTTCCGCGTCGCCCCGGCCCCGGCGGCGGGGCAGCCGGCCGCGGCCTAGGGCTGGGTCAACCAGTCGCGGGTCAGGCGGTGGAGGCGCTGGGCCGGGTCGGCCAGGTGGGCCTCGGCCTGGGGCACTCGGGCGCGGTTGTTGTACTGCTGGTCGTGACAGCAAGGAGCGGTGGTCGGGTCGGGGGTCATCGGAAAAGGGCGTCGTTCCTGCGGATGAAGGGGCGAGGGCACCCCCCTCGCTCGGGGCCCCTCAACACCATTCCCGCTTCGAAACCATTTCACTGCAAGTCGCTTCCCCTCACTCCCTGGTTTCTTTGGAATGCGGGGCAAATTCGGCCCTCTGCTCCTCGCCGCGAATCAAGCGGCGCGCCTTCGGGTATGCTGGAGGCAGCCGCTTTCGGCCCTGTCATCCCGCGCGGCGCCAGTGGGCGCCTGGCTGCCGGGCCGACCCCAGAGGAGCCACCTCGTGACCGCAACGCCTTCGCTCATGGTACTCAGGCCCGGACGCATGCCGGCCGAGGCGACGGTGTGGCATTCGGGGCGGGAATGGGCGCTTCGCATCAGCTCCTTCAATCAGGACAGCAAGCCTGCGTCCGAGGAGGAGGCGCGCGTGCGCGCGGGTTTCCTGGCGGCGCGCGAAACCCTGCTGGCGGTCTGGGCCACGGCGGTGGGCCCCGAGCTCGGGGCTCCGGACGTGCGGGCGCTGGAGGTGCGGCGGCTGCAGAGCGGTCTGTGGGCCTTCGAACTCTCGAACGGGGGAGCCATGGTGATTCCCAGCGCCTGGATCGGGCCGGGCGTCGATGAGTCCGAGGAGGCACCCATTCCGCTGCGCGATGGCATGTGGTGGCTGTGGCCCGAGGCCGAGGTGGCGGTGGAGGTGGGCGATCTGGTATTGCGCCAGCTGAGTGGGGTGAAGGAGGGCATTGGACTGTTCTGCGCCCCGTTGCCTGCGGCGGACCCCTCGGTCGACCCGGCGGCGACGCTCCAGGGGCCACTGTTTGGCCTGATTCTGGCCCGCCAGGGGCTGCTCGGCCGCAATGAACTCGAGGCCGCCTTGCGGGCTCAGCAGCGCAGCCTTGCGGCCGGCAAACGCCTGAAGCTGGGCGAAACCTGTGTCATGCTCGGCTTGCTCGAGCCCTACCAGCTGAACTTCACGCTGGCGTTTCAGCACCAGATGCAGCGGCTCGACCCGTTGGATCGCATGTTCGTCGACCACCTGCTCCAGCTGGACCTGGTCTCTCCCGTCTCCATGCTGGTGGTGCTGGACCGGCACGCCAAGGAGGGGGGCCCCCTGCGGGAGCTGATCGTGGCCGAGGGGCTGACCAGCCCGCGGGTGCTGCAGGCCTTCGAACTCAATCCCGTCCCGGGGGGCGAGGCGGGATCCAGCCAGACGCAAGCGGAAGGACGTCCGGCTGCGGCACCGCACCTGCGTCCCGGGGAGTCGGCCGGCGATCCGAACCTGTTGCCGGCGATCGGCTCGGCCATGGGCGGCGCGGGGTTGCGATCGCTACTGGGCGCCATCCTTCAGCGCGAGGATATCCTCTCGCACGAGCAACTCCAGCACGTGGTGGTCGAGCAGATCCGGCGTCGGCGGCTGGGCAAGCACATCGCCTTCGGCCAGCTGGCGCTGGAACTGGGCTATATCGACGAGACCAAGCTCAATTTTGCCGTGGCCCTGCAATCGCGCCTGAGCGTGGAAGGCAGTGGCCCGCGCCCGCTGGGGCTGTTCCTGGTGGAACACGGCGTGATCAAACCTTCGCAGCTCGCTCAGGCGCTGGACGAAGCCGAACGGAGTGGCACGCCCCTGGGCCAGGTGCTGGTCTCTCAGGGGCGGCTCACCCGCGAGCAACTGCGCGTCTTCCTCGACATGCAGCGCCGCGCTATCGAAATGGCCTGAGATCAGGTTCTGCCGTCATCTGCTCCCTGGCCTGGGGGCGGTTGCCGGCGTTCCGCCTCGCTTGAACAGCTTGGGAGCTCCCGTCTGCGCCTTTGGCACGAAGCGCAAGGCCGCCGAGTTGATGCAGTAGCGCAGGCCAGTGGGCGCAGGCCCATCCGAAAAGACGTGTCCCAGGTGGCCGTCGCAGCGGGCGCACAAGACCTCCGTGCGCTTCATCCAGAGGCTGTCATCCGGGGCTTCGCGCACGTGGCCGGGGGTGTGCGGCTGAAAGAAGCTGGGCCAGCCCGTACCGGATTCGAACTTGCTCTCGGAAGCGAACACCGGCAAGTCACAGCCGGCACACTGGTAGGTGCCCGTGCCGTGCTCGTTCCAGAGGGCGCCGCTGAAGGCTCGTTCGGTGCCCTTCTCGCGTAGCACCCGATAGGCCTCGGGCGAGAGCCGCGCCCGCCAGGCAGCCGGGCTCAGGCTGACTCGCGCCCCCGAGTAGGCGGCGCTGCCGGCCGGGGTGGGGGCACTTTCGGCCGGGATGCCGCTGCAGGCCACCAGCATCGCGAGCAGCAGGCTGGCCGTGGGCAGGGAGAAGAATCGGTGGGCGCGCAGCATCGGGAAGCGTTCCTCGAACAGGAGCAGGGACAGGAAACGGGCGGCAGGCCGCGGTCTGTGAGGGTGAGCCGAGCCTGGGTTTTCATTATGCCGTTTTTTCATCGGACTGCCAGGGAGCGCCCTGCGCGGGGAGCGGCGCGAGGCGAGGAGAGTGGGCTTGCAGGAACGGTCTTGACGCGCGAACGTTTTTTGGTGCTCTCTTGACGGATATTTAACAGAATCTTAGGACGATTTTCCCGATCTTGTTACTCGGCTGTAACCGCCCGACCAGACATGAGCGACAAGCCAGAGGAGAATCATCATGTTGGTCAGCCCTTCCCTTCCCGGCACGCCCGCCGCAGGCCCTGCGCCCGCGACGGTGGCCTCAGCCTCGCCCGGCCTGCCGCTCGCCGAGATGGCGCAGCTCGTGCCGGGCACGGTGGCCGGCTTGCAGAGCGGACGGGCCTGGCAGAAGGCCCTCAGTGCGGCGCGCCGGCGCAGCCGTCCCCGCTATGCCGGGGATTACGGCGGTTACGGCGGCAGCTACGATCGCTACGGCCAGTTCCGCAGCAGCTACAGCCGACGCGGCGGGGCCGAAGTGGGCATGGGAGCCAGTTCGCGCGTGCTGGGGCGACTGGGCAACGCGATCCGGTCCTCGGCGCTCTGGGGCACGGGCCTCTCCCTCGGCTTGAATCTGTGGGCGCTGGCCGAGCGTCGCATCACGGGGGCTCAGGCCGGCGTGAACGTGGTGGGCGACGCGATGGCCTCGGTGGTCGGTGGCACCACCGGGGCGCTGGCCTCCGCCGCCGGCACGGCGATGCTGGGCGGCCTGCTGGGCACGGGCTTGCCGATGGTGCTGGCCGCTGCCGCCCTCGGCATCGGGGGCTATCTGCTGGGCGATGCCTGGCTGCGGCAGACGCGCTTCTTCCAGGACGTGCAGTTGGCCGTCTGGCGGATGCTGGGCGGGGCCTAGACCACGGCCAGGCTGGGCGTCTCCTGAGAAGCTACCGCTGGCAGCGGCAGCTCGATGGGGCCGCGGCGGCAGCCCGGCTTGGTCAGCACCAGCTGTACCACGCCGGTGCAGCGTTCGGCGAACCCGGCCTCGCAGTAGGCCAGGTAGTAGTCCCACAGGCGGATGAAGCGTTCGTCGTAAGGGCCGAGCGCCAGCACCGCCTCGCGGCGGGCCAGAAAGGTGTCGCGCCAGCACTGCAGGGTGCGCGCGTAGTGGGCGGACATGTCCTCCACGTGGAAGAAACCCAGGTCGGTGGCCTGGCCGACCGCGCGCGCCATGGCGCCGATCGAGGTCAGGGCACTGCCCGGGAAGACATAGTGCTGGATGTAATCCACCGAGCGCAGGTAGGCCGCGAAACGCTGCTCCGGCATGGTGATGGCCTGGATCAGCAGCTGGCCATCCGGGCGCAGCAGGCGGCTCAGGGTCGCGAAGTAGTCGTCCATGAAGTCCGCGCCCACGGCCTCGATCATCTCGATCGAGACGAGCTTGTCGAACTGGCCCGTCAGGGTGCGGTAATCCTGCTTGAGCAGGGTGATGCGCTCCGTCAGGCCGGCCTCCGCGATGCGCCGGGACGCCACCTCATACTGGGCGTCCGAGATGGTCGTGGTCGTGACGTGGCAGCCATAGTGACCGGCCGCGTGCAGGGCGAAGCTGCCCCAACCGCTGCCGATCTCGACCACGCGGTCGTTCGGTCCCAGGGCCAGCTTGCGACAGACGCGGTCAAGCTTGGCGATCGAGGCCGCCTCGAGCGGGGTGTCGGGCGTGTCGAACCAGGCGCAGGAGTAGGTCAGGCTGGGGTCGAGGAACAGCGCGAAGAAGTCGTTGCCCAGGTCGTAGTGGTCGCGGATGTTGCGGCGGCTCCCCTGCCGGCTGTTGCGACGCAGGCGGTGCGCCAGGGCCTGGGGCAGGTTCAGCAGGCGCGAGAGCGTCGATTCCATCTCGTCGGCAACCGCCAGGTTGGCCGCGAACAGGCGAATCAGGCTGGGCAGGTCCTGGCTGACCCATTCCCCGCGCAGATAGGCCTCAGCCGCGCCGAGTGAGCCCCCCAGCGCGATGCGACGCCAGGCCGCACCATCCCGAATGGTCAGTTCGGCTTGCAGGTCCGCCCGTTCGCGGCCCCCGAAGGTGTGGCGCTGACCTCCCTCGTGCAGGGTGAGGGTGCCACGCTGAAGGGCCGCGAAGCCTTTCAGCACCAGGGAGCGGCAGAACGCCTGTCCGAGGCCTGTCCGCGCGGGGGTCTCCGGGGTGGTAGGGGCGCCGGTCGGGCTCATGCGGCAGGGACCTCGGATCGGTTCTTCAGCAGAACGTGGGCGGGAACGGGCCGCAGATCCCAGACCAGCCGCAAGGCTGCCAGCAGGCGCAGGCCATAGTATGCCAGGTCAATTTCCCACCAGAAAAAACCCTGGCGGGCCGAACTCTGGTGATGATGGTGGTTGTTGTGCCAGCCCTCGCCGAGCGTCAGCAGCGCCAGCAGCCAGTTGTTGCGGCTGTCATCGTTGGTCTGGTAGCGGCGCGTGCCCCACTGGTGCGAGAGCGAGTTGATCGTGTAGGTGACGTGCCACGTCGCCACCGTCGAGATGGCGAAGCCCCAGACCACCAGCTGCGCGGCGCTGGTGCCGAGGTCGGGCGCCCAGGTCTGCAGGGCGGCGCCGCTGGCCGCCAGCGCGGCCAGCAGGGCCACCGGGCCGACCCAGTCGAAGCGGTCGAGCCAGCGCAGTTCCGGGTAGGCCAGCAGGTCCGTCACGTACTGGCTCTGGGTCGCAAAGCCACGGCCCGTCAGGAACCAGCGCACGTGGCTTTGCCAGAATCCGTACTGGACGGGCGAGTGCAGGTCCTCGGGGCGGTCTGAATGGCGGTGGTGATGCCGGTGATGCGCGGCCCACCAGATCGGCCCGCGCTGGACCGCACTGTTGCCGAGCAGCGCCATCAGGAACTGAAAGGCCCGCGAGGTCTTGAAGGCGCGGTGGGAGAAATAGCGATGGTAAAAGGCCGTGATGGCGAACATGCGCACCAGGTAAAGGCCCACCGCCACCGCGATGGCGGTCGGGCTCACGCCGGTGTACCAGGCCAGGCCGCACAGCGCGTGGATGGCCAGAAAGGGGCCGGCGCGCAGCCAGTCCAGGCGTTCGCCCGCGGCCTCGCGGCCCGTGCTGCCATCAAACCAGGCCAGCAATACCGACAGGTTCATCCAGGATGCGTCCTCTCCAGACCCGGCGGCCGCGGCGCGCCGACATCATCGTCCCCGGGGGGCCAAGTCTTGTCAAACCTTCGCACCAGGCAACCAGGCCCCGTGGAAGGCCAGCGGCAAGAGCGGTAGCGGCACCTGGGCGAGCGGTCCCCGCGCGAGGTCCGTGGCGTCGAAAACGGCCAGCCGCGAGCGCCCCTGCGCGCCATCCGAGAGCACGGCCAGCACGTGCCCCTGGCCCGGGTCCGCCGGGTCCGGCGCGAAGATCGGCTCGCCCACGAAGGTACAGGCGTCCGGCACGCTGAACAGCTGGGCTGCGCGATCGCGATCGTGCAGGTCGATCGCGATCAGGGAATCGAATGGGTCACTGAAGCGCGGGTCTCTTCGGGTCGCGCCAAAGAGCCAGCGGGTGTTTTGTCCCTCATGGGCCGGGTGGATGCGCGGGAAGTCGACCCCATGGGGCGTCAGCAGTTCCCAGCCGGCTTCCGTGGCCTCCGGCGGGATCGTGATGCGGTACAGGCGTTGCGGCCCGCGCGCCTCGGGCAGGGCGAGGTCAAAGGGCTGGTCGGGCCCGCGGTAACCGAATTCCTCACCGAGCGTGAAGCGGTGGAACACGCAGGCATCCACGAACAGCCAGCCGTCTCGTTCGAAGGCATTGGCGAAGTGCAGGATCTGGGCCGCTGCCGGCAGGCGCACGCGGCGCGTGCGGCCACGGCCGTCGCGCGAGACCAGATGCAGCGCGCCGGGCGGGCGATCGTCCGGGGCGACGGCCTGCAGCATGGTGCCGCGGCCGAGCAGCATGCGCGCCAGGCCCGCAGGCCGCACGCGCAGCGGGTTGTCTCCCAGCACGAACCAGCCCGGGGTCAGGGCGAAGTCATGGACAAAGCGCGCGCCGGGAAGCTGGGCGGCGTGACTCTGCACGAGCCGTCCCGCCGGGTCGAACTCGCGAAAGGTCAAACCGGTCTGACGTCCCATGGCCAGGCTGCAGGTCACCAGGCGATCGCAGGCATGGTCGTGGCGCATGTGTGCCAGGGTGGCCTGGCCGGCCAGCGCGCCGCCGAAGGTCTCCTCCCCCCGCGTGGCCAGCGTTTCCGGCTCCAAGGCGTGGGGCACCCCGCCCTCCCAGCCGGCCAGCAGTTGGCCCCCCCACGGCACGATCGTGGTGTTCGCCACGTTGCGGGGCGGGCCGAAACCGAGGTTGTGCCAGAAGCGTGGGCCGCGGTTGGTGGCGAGCCCGCGGTGACGCAGGCGGCCGGCGCTGCGTTCGTCGCGATAGACCCGGGTCTCGACGAAACGGGCCTGCAAGCGCAGCGCGCCATCCGGCAGGAATTCGAAGGCGCGCACGTAGCCGTGGCCGTCGAAGGGATGGGCCAGGCGATCGCCGATGCGGGTCCAGCCCGGGCCGTTCGAAAGCAGGCGCCCCCCTCGCAGGGCGGGCGGAAGGGGGCCTTCTATCTGGCCGGCTGGTACCACCAGCGACATGTCGCCGGGGGCCGCGGTCATGGCGCGATTGAAGGCCCGCGCGCGAGGGTCGGAAGACATCAGCTGCTGGGAGGCCATGGGCGACATGTACCCGCGGCAGGGGTATGTGGCGCTTGCGGTTCCCGCTGAGGAGGCCATCGAATGGGCACGAAATCGCGCGCAGGGTTGGCGCTGGGCCTCGCCCTCGCGGGCCTGGGGGCCTGGCCCAGCCCGGTCCTCGCCGACAGCGAATTCTGGAACGTGCTGGAGGTGCGCGTGCCGCTGGAGCGCCCGGTGCCCTGGAGTCCGCGGGCCTTGCGCGCCGTCAGCAGCAGCCGCTTCGGCTTTCGCTATGGCGGCCTGGGGGTTTCCAGCCTGCGCGTTGGGCCGCTCTGGCAGCCGGCGCCCTGGCTGATGCTGGGCCTCCACGCCAGTGCCTATGCCGAGCAGGCCGGCAATGGGGCCTTCAACCAGATGCTGCGCCTCGAATGTGAGCCGAACCTGCAGGGGGCGATCGGCGACCTGCAGATCAACGACCGCAATCGTCTGGAGTGGCGGCACACGCCGGGCGACGTCTGGTGGCGCTACCGCAATCAGCTGCGCGTGAGCTATCAGCCGGCCGCCTGGAACTGGTGGCCGACGCTGTCGCAGGAGCTGGCCTGGGACCTTCGCCCCGCGCTGCCTTACACGCTGGTGCAAAGCCGTTTCACGGTGGGGGCTGCGCGGGTGATCAACCGGGCCACGCGGCTGACCACCGAGTACATGTGGCGGCAGCGGCCCGACCCGCTGCTGGGCTGGGCCCATGATCACATCCTGATGGTGACCCTGCTCTTTGCCCCGGACCTCACCAGCGAGGCTGGTCGCGGTCACGCCGGCGGCGACTGACTTCAGAACAGGTGGCGGTTGAGCAGCAGGTGGACGCCGATGCTGGCGGCGTAGCCGAGGGCGATCGCCCAGGCCCAGCGCAGGTGCGACGCGAAGCCATAATGCCCGCGGGCCTGCCCCATCAGGGCCACCCCGGCGGCGCTGCCGATCGACAGCAGCGAGCCGCCCACGCCGGCCGTGAGCGTCACCAGCAACCACTGGCCGATCGGCATGTCCGGGTTCATGGACAGCACCGCGAACATGACCGGAATGTTGTCGACCACCGCCGACAGCAGACCCACCAGCACATTCGCGCCGGTGGCGCCCAGACCGCCATACAGCGCCTGCGAGGCCAGCGCCAGGTAGCCCAGCGTGCCCAGCCCGCCGACGGCCATGATCACGCCGTAGAAGAACATCAGCGTGTCCCACTCGGCCCGTTCCATTTGCTTGAAGGGGTCGAAGGGCCCGGCTTTGGGGTGGTTGGCGTCGAGCGAGGGGGCGGCGAACACGTCGTCCGGCTCATCCAGCACCAGTGCCGGGTGATGATTCCGGCGCTGCAGGCCGTAGGCGTAGAGTTTCAGGAGGCCGAGGCCCGTCATCATGCCCACCACCGGCGGCAGGTGCAGCCAGGCGTGGAGCACCACCGCCAGCGCGATCGTGGCGATGAACAGGCCGACCACGACCCAGGCGCCCTCGCGAATCTCGGCCGCCTGTTCGACGTGCGGCGGTTTGCCGGCCCCGATCGCCCAGGCCATCAGGGCCGCCGGCACCAGCCAGTTGACCAGGGCGGGCCCCAGCAACGCAAAGAACTGGCCAAACTGGACCGTGCCCTTCTGCCAGACCATCAGGGTGGTGATGTCGCCAAATGGCGAGAAGGCGCCTCCCGCATTGGCCGCTACCACGATGTTGATGCAGGCCAGCGGCACGAAGCGCGGCTGGGTGGCCCCCACCGAGAGCACCACCGCCCCGGCCACCAGCGCGGTGGTCAGGTTGTCGGCGATCGGGGAGAGGCAGAAGGCAAAGGCCCCGGTGACCCAGAACAGGGCCCGATAGGAAAGCCCCGCCTGCACCAGACGGACGCGCAGGGCATCGAACACGCCGCGCTCCTCGATCGTGTTGACGTAGGTCATCGCGGCGATCAGGAACAGGAACAGCTCGCCGAACTCCATGATGTTGTGGCGCACGGCGGCTTCGGCGACGGCCGGCATGCCGGCCTGCGTGTAACCCAGGGCCACCAGGATCCAGATCAGGCCGGCGGCCACCAGCATGGGCTTGGATTTGCGCAGGTGCAGCCGCTCTTCGGCCATCACCAGGGCGTAGCCGAGCACGAACACCGCCAGCGCGGCGAGCGCCTGCCAGTGGCCGGTCAGATCGACGCCCGCAGGGGTGTGCCCGGCACTGGCCAGGACCGGCGCGCAGCCCCATACGAGGAGCGTCAAGGCGAGCAGAGCAGACATCGACCAGGGTCCTTTCCGGGCGACAGAGCCTGAGCCGTTGGTCCGGCTGGCTCGCTGAGGATGGTATCACGCCCGCGAGCGGGGCGTTCAAAGCGGCGCGGAGATGGTTCAATGGAGTGCTCGGGGTGTCGCCCCGGCGGCCTGCGCGCAGCGAAGGCGCCCGGCCTGTGCCCAGACCTTGGAGGTTTCCGATGGCCCGCCCCTTGATGTGTCCCCCCGACCTGTTGCAACTCGACCTGGCCGGTCGCACCTACCTCGTGACCGGGGGGAATTCCGGTATTGGCCTGGTGACGGTGCGCCAGCTGGCCAAGCAGGGCGCCCGCGTGATCCTGGCCTGTCGCCGGCCGGCCGAGGGCGAGCGCGTGCGCCAGGAAATCGCCCAGGGGCGCGCGCGCGGCGAGGTGACGGTCGCGCCGCTCGACCTGGCCCGGCTCGACTCCGTGCGCGCCTTCGCGCAGGAATTCCTGGCGGCGAACCAGCCGCTCCACGGCCTGGTCAACAATGCGGGGGTGATGAACACGCCTCACGGCAAGACCCCGGACGGCTTTGAAAGCCAGTTCGGCACCAACCACCTGGGCCACTACCTGCTGACCGAATTGCTGCTGCCGGCTCTGCAACGGGCGGAGGCCGGGCGCATCGTCAACGTGGCCAGCTGCTACCACGACCTCGCCTTTGGTCGTGAGGGCCGCATCGACTTCGATGACCTGCATTTCGACCGTCGCCCCTACGATGGCTGGGCGGCTTATGCTCAGTCGAAGCTGGCCAACGTGCTGCATGCCCGGCAGCTGGCCCGGCGCCTGGCCGGCAGCGGGATCACCGCCGTCAGCGTGCATCCGGGCTGGGTGCGCACCAACCTGATCAGTGGGACCATTCCGCTCTGGGTGCAGGACATCGCCTTGCGCCCGATCCTGCGCCTGGCCGGCATGCTGGAACCCTGGGAAGGCACCCAGACGACGCTCTACGCCTTGCTCTCGCCCGAGGTTCCGGCTCACCCTGGGGCGTATTTCAGCCAGCTGGGGCTCTATCGCGACCGCAGTGCCAACCGGGGCGGCTGGCCGCTGCATTCCCCCAACCCGGTGGTGCATGACGACGCCGTGGCGGAGCGCCTCGACCAGGTAAGTCGAGATCTGGTGGGGCTGGCCCGCACACAAGCGGCGAGCGCGTGACCCCCCGACCCGGCGCATCGTGACGGGCGGAGCCAGGGCGGCGCGCACCTTTTGGCCGGCGGGACGCAGGGCTGGTCCCCGCGTCCCGTGGCTGGCTCGGCGGCGGGTCAGCCGTCGGCGTTCAGGCGCGTGACGATGGCCTGGACGATCTGATCGGCCAACTCGTTGTCCACCTGGCAGGTGCCGGCGTTCAGGTGTCCGCCCCCGCCGTAGTGCAGCGCGATCTCGCCCACGTTGGTGCGTGAACTGCGATTGAAGATCGATTTGCCGATGGCCAGCGCGGTGTTCTGCTTGCGGAAGCCATCCAGCACGTGGATCGAGATGTTGCAGTCCGGGAACAGCGCGTAAATCATGAAGCGGTTGCCCGGCCAGATCGGGTCCTGGTCACGCAGATCGAGCACCACCACATTGCCGTGCACGGTCGCGCGTTCCTGCAACTGCTGCTTGAACTTGGCCGCGTGGTTCTGGTAGAGGTCCCGGCGCTCACGCACGTCGGGCAATTCGAGGATGTCCGCGATCTTCATCGTGCGGCATTTTTCGATCAGGTCCATCATCAGGTTGTAGTTCGAGATCCGGAATTCCCGGAAGCGCCCCAGGCCCGTGCGGGCATCCATCAGGAAACTCAGCAGTTCCCAGCCCTGCGGCTCGAGCACGTCGCTCATCGTGAACTGCGCGCTGTCGGCCTTGTCGACGGCCGCCATCATCTCGTCGAAGAAGGCCGGGAAGCGGTCCGCGCCGCCAAAGTGCCGATAGACCACCCGGGCCGCCGAAGGGGCCTCGGCGTCGATCACGTGGTTGGTCAGTCCCTTGGGGTTGCGCACGGTCTCGCTCAGGTGATGGTCGAACACCAGGTGCGCCTGCTCCACGTAGGGCAGGTTGGTCACGATGTCACGTTCGGTGATCGGAATCTTGCCGTCTTGCATGTCCTTGGGATGGACGAACAGGATGTCGTCGATCATGTCGAGTTCCCGCAGCAGCACGGCACAGACGAGGCCGTCCATGTCCGAGCGGGTGACAAGGCGATAGGTTTGCTTTTCCTGAACGGTCACGACAATCTCCTGTGGTCAGCGGGTCAGCGCACAAGGGCGGCACCCACTCTTTACCCCAAATTCGCCCGGGCTTCCGGGACGACGACGGCCTGCCCGGAGCATCAGGCTCCGGAATTGTGGGCCGGCTTGCGGCCGACACGCGCCATCAGAGGCGCTCGCGCGGGATGCGGCGGACCTGTCGACGAATGCGGTCCCGCAGGTACAGGTTGCCTGCGGCATCGAACTGAAGGTCCTCTGCCACCCCGACCGAGTCATCGAGCGTCTTGCCTCCCAGCAGCGAGGTGCCTTGCCCGGCGAAGACTTCGGCGGCTTCTCCGGGTTTCTGGCGTCGGATCCGGCGATCGCCGTAGTTCCCCAGGGTGTAGGCCGTGGCATCGCCTTCGTAAAGGCGACCTTGCTGGTCCTGCGCCTCCGCGGCCAGCACACCAGCCGGCGCCGCCGACAGGCTGCCGTCGGCCGCGACCAGGAAGTGTCGGGTCTTGTCGGGGGATTGGAAGCTCTTGCGCCCTCGCAGGTGCAGGCCGCCGTCCGGGGAGAAGACCAGCTTGGCAATGTCTTCCAGCCCCGCGGCCGCAGGCACCAGCACGGAGGGGGTGTCCTCCCCGGCTTTCAGACGCAGCACCTGGGCCTGCACCGCTCCCGCGCCGTTTCCCGACGTGTGGCGCGAGACCACGATCGTGCCGTCCGGGGCGACGGCCCAGGCGTGCATCGAAATGTTCCAGGCATTGCCCCACGTCCTGGTTTCCGAGAGGATGATGCGCCAATCACCGCCCACGCTGCTTTGACGCAGGATGACCTCCTTGCTCGGGCTGAAGCCGCGCGCCAGCAAGCGCCCATCCGCCAGCCGATGCACCCCGGTGAAGGTCACGGCCTGGTTCGGCTCCACCTGCAGGCCCTTCGAGGCGATGATTTCCGCCGCTGCCTGAGGCGGCACCTTCATCAGGGCCCCATTGTCGGCAATCAGCAGCGTTCCATCCGGGGCGACGTGCAAGCCTTCCGGGTTGGCCAGCGGAATCCGACCGTCGCGTGTGAGTCCCTTCGGCAAGCCGTCGATGCCCGCGATGATGGGGGCCGTGCCATCCGCTTCGATGCGGCGCACCACGGCGTTGAAGCTGTCCGTCATGTCGCTGGCGTAAATCACGCCATCCAGGCCTTCGCGAATCCAGGAAACCCCTGGGCGGAGGGCGCTCGTCGGCAGCAACACCCGCTCCGTCCCATCCGGTTTGACCTGATGAATCTGCCCGTCGTCAGCCGACACGTAGAAGAAATTGCCGCGCGAATCCAGGCTGGTCAGCGTGGAACCTTCCGCGATCCAGCTCTTGTGCAGCAGCAACTCGGGGGGCGCATCAGGACTGAAACCGTACAACTCACCGTTGGCGATTCCCATCCAGCTGCGGCCTTGGGGCAACTCGGTGAGTCCGCCCGACGCGTACACACTGCCCGTGTCCGCCAATTTGACCTTGCTGCCGCCGGGAGGCAGGGCCCACAGGCCTCCGGCGGCTTGCGCCACCAGCGTCCCGTCCGGTCGCAGGTGCGCATGGGGGAGCACGGTCCCTGCGAAGGCCGCATCGAGATCCGCCTGACGGTGCAGCGTCGTGACCTTGCCATCCGGCTCGAGCCGCCACACGCCGTGCTTGTCCTCGTGAACCGTGAGTCGGCCCTGGGCATCGCACCAGGCCCCCCAGCAGTATTCCAGGCTGATCTCCGAGGCCTGTTGTCCCTGCCGGTCAGCCGGCTCATTGCGGGGCACCTCGCCATTCCC
The DNA here is from genome assembly GCA_035285325.1 of Candidatus Sericytochromatia bacterium. Lineage (NCBI taxonomy): Bacteria > Bacillati > Candidatus Sericytochromatia > Candidatus Sericytochromatia bacterium. The sequence goes on along the minus strand of JAYKJB010000117.1, from coordinate 1,692 downwards.
GGCGGCGATCTCCAGGCGCCCATCCGGCGTGACACGCCAGAAGAGGTGGTCATTGACCGCGTGGAGGTACAACGTCCCGTCGCTGGCCGCGGCGCTGGCCCGGATGGTGCCCATGAAGACCTGGTCGGCCGGCAGCCCGAGGCCGAGGTTCGAGGCGCCGGCGGGGATCAGGATCTGGCGTACCAGTTCCAGTTGCTTGCCGAACGCGCTGTCGTTGCGCTGCAGGGTTTCCGCTTTCGTCAGGATCGTCTCGCTGGCCAGCGAGGCGGCCGTCGGGCTTTCCCCCGCGGCCCGGGCGGCGATCGCCACGGTCTCGGCTTCCACCTGGGCGCTCAGCTTGTTGAGGGTGGCCTGCGGATCCGGCTGCGTGCGCACGTAGCGTTGCAACACGAACGAGGTCACCAGGGTCGAGGCGTAATCGACGTCCGCTTGGCTCACGCCGGGCGCGACGACGCGGGAGAGTGCCCCGGACAGGCCTTTGGGGGTCACATTGACGATCATGGCCTGCGGGGGCAAGGCCGTGGTGAAGGCATAGGCCCCGGCGGTGTCCGTCTCCGTGAGCAGCGGCTGGCCGTCCGGCCCGCGCAAGGGGCTGCCGTTCGCGTCCAGCAAGGTCACGCGGGCCTGCGGAACGGGAACCTGGGAGAGCTTGGTTTGAAGCAGACGATAGCTGCCTCCGTGCTTGCCGACCAGCGAGCCGCCGGCGTCGCCAATCAGCGCGCCGCCGGCGTCGCCGATCAGGGTGGCTGGCGCCAGGGCCCTGCCGGCCAGCGTGACCCCGCCGGTAGGCCGCCGCGCGGCCGTGCCGACGGCGAGTCCGTCGTTTGCCTGAACCGCTGACGTGCGGTCTGGCGGGCTTTCCGGCTGCTCGGGCAAGCCCGCCTGCGAGGAAGGGCCAGACGCGGACGGGGTGGCTTTGTCTCGCTTCATTCCGGCCGCGCTGGGGCGGGTCGGCGAGGTCAGGGGCGTGGCGCAGGCGGCGAGCGCCAGCGCCACAGCCAGTACGAGGTGGCGATCGAACGGCATGTTGCTCCTTTACCCCGGATTCGGGCGGCATGGCGCCATCACCTGCCGATCACCTCACGTGGCGGCGGGGCCCACGGCCTGGCTACTTCACCGTTCGCCAGCTGGAATCCGCGTTCGGATCGTCCGCGTGGGGTCTCGGCCGGGTTTTCAGCGGCTTGCTCTGCTTGAGAACAAGCGCGGGATTTCGCCTCCCATTTTCGTTTCAGATGCGACCAAGGTGGGGTACGAAACCAGCAGTCAGACCGCATCGCCTTCGCCAGCGAGCGCAGCGCTGCCCGGTTCACGCCAAACCAGACCACGACTCGTTGCCGGCCAAGCGCCTCAGCGACCGTGACCAGAGAGGAGCGATCACCATGGGCTTCGATGCATTCGGAGCTTCCGGCCCCCAACCGAGCGGGCCCAAGTTCAAGATCACCCAGAAAAATGGCGAGGCCTGCCTGAAACGCGTCAACACCGGGGGCCCCATTCAGGACGTCGGCTACAAGTGTGTTCCCGTCCGCGACATCAAGAAGCTGGAAGACCTCAAGTCGCGCCTGGAAGGCCGGGATGACCAGCGCAACCTCTCCCCGGCCGCCAAACAGGCGACCTCGGCTCCCGCTCCGACACCGAAGCGGGCACCGGCGGGCAAAGAGGTCGACCTTTTCAACGACGTGAACGTGCCGGCCG